>CAZZCH010000025.1:0-44306 GCA_964652895.1 uncultured Eubacteriales bacterium | reverse complement strand
ATCGAAATAAGACTCTCTCCGCACCGGCCGATGCCACAACTTATTGAGTAATTACGTCCCTGTGTCCGGCGGAAAGGCCACTCAGGTCAGCCCGCTCGACGGCCTTGCCAGCCATCCCCACTGGACGCCGGACGGGAAGCGGATCTTTGTCAGATGGAACCAAGGCGGCCTGGGTTCCATCCCCATGGATGGAGGCGAGGTGAGTGTTCACCCCGCTCACGAAGGCGGTCTTAAGCATGGTTTCTTCACAATATACCCAGGAGCAGGGAATTCTGTTTCGCCGGATGGAAAATCCGTAGTGTTTTCAGCTGGAACGGCCACAGCTGGACCGAATATTTACACCATTCCTGTCGAAGGAGGTGAACCCAAGCAGATCACGAGCCAAGGCCGCTATCCCTGCTGGTCGCCGGACGGGAAATGGATCGCATATCTGGCTGAAGAAATCATCAGCGGCGAAAAGCGTATCGCTACAATATTCAAGATCCCGGCGGCAGGGGGAGAGGCCCAAAAAATCACGACCGAATCAGCTAGTGTCACAGGGGCCGGAATCGACTGGTCTCCGGACGGGAAAACGATCGCCTATTTTTCCAAGAAAGCGGACACGGCAGCGGGCACTTTGAACCTTGCCCCGGTCGCCGGCGGCGAGTCCCGGGAGGTTTGCCAAATCCAGAACGTCGGTGCTCACAGTGATGTGTCCTGGTCGCCGGATGGACAAAATATCGCTTTTGTCTCCAGGGGAAAGATCTGGGTGGTCCCAGCAGATGGCGGCGAGCCGGCGGAAGTGAAGACGGATGTCGATGCCGATGCCTCCCAGCTCGATTGGTCTCCGGACGGCCGGAAGATCGCCTTCTCCGGCGAAAGCGGAATGGACATAGAATTCTGGTTCATGGAGGACTTCCTGCGTCTATTGAAGAGATGAATCTTGTCCGGAGTTTGACGCGGGGGGCGGTTTGGTCTAGATTTCCGGGTGATGTCCACTCGGCGGTTTCGGGAACACTTACGAGAACCGGGGGCCGATCTCCGGTATGCCGCGGCCGTCGTTGCCGCGGCGCTCGTCTGGGGAGCGGCATGCGCGCCCGGCGGGACGGCCCGGCCGGGCCCGCGCCCGGTCCAAGTCAGCCTCTGCGGGCGCGCGTTCGTGTTCGTGGATCATGGCCGTCCCGCGGCCACGATCGTGATCCCGGAGGGAGCGGGGGAAGTCGAGCAACGGGCCGCCGAGATCCTTCGGACCTCGATCCTTAAGATGAGCGGCGTGGATCTCCGGATCATAAGGGCGACGGAGCCCGGGCGGCCCGGCTTCGCCGCGATCGGTTTCCCTCAAAAGGACCTCCCTCCGGGAGTTGCCTCTTCGCTCGCTTCTCTCCGATCCGACGGCTTCCTGGCCACGACCTCCACGGGGAACCTCTATATCTCGGGCGGGGGCGGCAAGGGCGTTATCTACGGCGTCGTCCACCTCCTCGAAAAATATTACGGCTGCCGCCGATACAGCCCGACGGCCGAGGTCTTTCCTCGACGAAACGACTTGTCCCTCGGCTGTACCTTCGAGGTCGACAACCCGGTGAACGAGGTCCGCATCGTCCACGGCGAATTCGCGCGAGATCCCGACTACCGCGACTGGATGAGGCTTCATGTCCAGGACGATCTCTACGGCACGGGGTACTATGTCCATACGTTCCAGAAGCTCGTCCCCTGGCAGACCTATTTCGCCGCCCATCCCGAGTATTTCGCCCTGATGAACGGGAAACGGATCATCGACCAACCCTGCCTGTCGCGGCCGGAGGTCTTCGATATCGCCGTCGCCAAACTCCGCGAAGAGATGGCCGCCCAGCCCGACAGGAAGATGTGGTCGGTCAGCCAGAACGACAATTCTTCCTACTGCCAGTGCCCCGAATGCCTCAAGATCATCGAAGAAGAGGGCTCCCCCGCCGGGCCCATCATCCGCTTCGTCAACCGTGTCGCCGCCCTCTTCCCGGACAAGGTTATCTCGACCCTGGCTTATCAGTATTCCCGCCAGACACCGCGCCTCGTCCGGCCGGCCTCGAACGTCGAGGTCATGCTCTGCACGATCGAGCTCAACCGCAGCCGGCCCATCGCCGACGACCCGTCGAGCGCATCGTTCGTCCGCGATATCGAGGACTGGGGCCGGATCTGCGGCAACATCTATCTCTGGGACTACACGGTCAATTTTTCGCACCACGTTTCCCCTTTCCCGAACCTCCACGTCCTCCAGCCCAACATCCGGTTTTTTGTCGGCCAAGGCGTCCGCCGGCATTTCCAGCAAACGAACACGGGCCCGGGACATGAGTTCAGCGAGCTCAAGTCCTACATGCTGGCCCGGCTCCTCTGGGATCCGGGGACCGACGTGAACGCCGTGATGGACGACTTCCTCAACTGCTACTACGGGAAGGCCGGCCCGTTCGTCCGGAAGTACATCGACGCCCTGCGCGCGGCGCTCGAGCGGACCGGCGCCAGGCTCGATATCTACGAACCACCGACGGCTTACGCCGAAGATTTTCTTTCCGTCGACGATGTCGCGGTGTACAACAGGCTCTTCGATAAGGCCGAGGCGGTCGCGGCCGGCGACCGTGAGACTCTCACCCGGGTGAAGACCGCCCGCCTGCCCCTGATGTACGCGATGCTCGAGATCGGCAAGGCCGACATGTTCGGGCCGCGCGGGTTCTATGTCGAGAAGGACGGAGACTTCCGCGTCAAGCCGGCGATGGCCCGCCTCCTCGAGGACTTCCAAACCCGGGCGGAGGAGGGAGGCGTTCAGACTCTCAACGAGGCCGGCCTGTCCCCGAAGGCCTATTATGATGCGGCCAAACGGTTCATCGACGTCCAGGTCGACGGCAACCTGGCCTTCAGGAGACCGGTCGCGGCGGAACCGGCGCCGTCGCCTAAATACGCCAAGGGAGACTTGGCCGTCCTGACCAACGGGGTGCGAGGCGCGAGCGATTTCAAGGTCCACTGGCTGGGCTGGGAGGGCGTCGACTTCACTCTGAACGTCGACCTGGGGAAGCCGGCCCCGGCCCGGGAGATCGCCTTGAGCACGCTCTCAGACCAGCGGAGCTGGATCCTCCATCCGGACAGGATAACTTGTCTGATTTCCACTGACGGCGCCTCGTTCCGTGAGGTCGGGACCAGGGCCCTCAGGGGAGGCCATCAGGGTGAGGAAACCATCCATGCCTTCTCCTGGACGGAGGACATGACCGATCCGGGCTCGTTCGCCGGGGTCCGCTACATCCGATTCCGTGTCGAGGGAACGAAACAGCTGCCCGACTGGCACCCTTCCGCCGGCGGGCTTTCCTGGGTCTTTGTCGACGAGATCGTGGTCCGCTGACGGCCGGAAACAACCCTATGACGCGGACACGTAAGGGATCGTCTGGGGGCCTTCGGGCATGACGCAGATCGACGCGCCGGGGCCGACCTTCTTGATCAATTCGTCTACGGTCGCCTCGATACGGCGGCACGGCAAAAGCAGGGCCCCACGGATTGCGTCGTCCGACAATCCGCCGGACCGGACATAAACGTCGGCCTTGAGCTGGATGAGCGCTTGGATCTGGGCCTGCCACTGGTCCTGTTCGAGGAAGCCGGGCGCGCATATCCTGTCGAGCAGTTCCCGGGGACTCTTGGACTCTCGCAGGATCTTGCCATAGAGCCCGTGCTCGGGGATGCCGTCCGAGCAGCGCGTGGCGATGATGATCGCGCCGCCGGGCTTGACGATCTGATCGGCCGCCCTCATCCCCTTCACGGACTGGTAGAGGTTGATGTCGAGCGGGTACCCGGAGTTGGTCGTGATGACGATATCGAAGGGCCGCGCGACGGCGACCATGACCGAACGCTTGACGAAGGCGCAGCCGGCCGCGTGAGCTTGGCCGAGGTCGCCGGCAAAAACCCCGGTCACGGCCTTGTCGCGGTTGAGGGTGACATTGAGGAGGAATGAGCGGCCGGCTTGGCCCGCGACCTCGCCGATCTCTTCCCAAATGGGATTGCCGTTGGTGATACCCCAAATGGCCTTCGGATGGCCGACCATCCCGGCGTCGTGGTTCCCGAGGACGGTGCGCTGGCCGGCCATTCCCGGCATAATGGCCTTCCCTCCTCCCGAGAAGCCGGCGAAAAGGTGGGGCTCGATGAAACCGGTCAGGATCTTCAAGTCGCAGGCCATGAGCTCGGCGTTGAGCCAGGTCTCGTGTCCCTTCGATGTCACACCGGCCAGGACCTGGGTCGCCGGATCGAAGGTGTCGTTTTGGACGATCCGGCAGCGTTCGAAGATGGCGTCGCCGACCATCGCCCGGAGTTCGGCCTCGGTGTTGGGCCGATGAGTGCCGAGGGCGTTGAAGGGCGTCGTCTCGACGCCGGGGACCGCATCCAGGACCTCGAGGACGGCCGTCAGGAGAAGAGGATTGGGCGCGGGCCGGGTGATATCGCTGAAGACGACGCCGACGCGCATGCCGGGGCGGACGAGGTCGCTGAGAGCCGGCGAACCGATGGGCCGGCGCAAGGCCGCCCGTACCGCGGCCTCGGGGTCGGGCAGAGCCGGTACGAACGACGGCTCGACGACGGTGACGTTGAGCGAATCGTCGAGCTCGATCGGAAGTCCGGTTTTTCCGTAGGCCAGTTTGATACGCATCGAGTCCCTATTATACCTTAGCAATTTCTTTGCATCGGCATTGAACGGCCTCCTCTAGCGGCAGCTCTGTGACTCGCTCGACCCGCCGGCGGCAACGACAACGGCCGCCTCTCCCGCCGCCAGCTCGACAGTGACCCAGGAGACGGGCCGGCCGGACTCGTCATTTCCTTGACGGGCCTTCCGGGGAGTGCCGTTGACCGTCAGCTCTTCCCAGAGGCCTTCGACAACGGCCTTCCAGACGACCTTCCCGCCTGAGCGCAGGGTCACGGACGTCTCCCGCCTTCCGTCATGGCGGATATCGATGGTGCTGTCGAAGACCGGCACATTCCGGAGCACGGCCCAGTCCGTCTTACCGGTGAGCCTCGACCGCGTCGCGACGGTCCGGGTACGGGCGTCCGGTTCGAGTCCCATGAGCCCCGTCGCGACCGCCCCGATCACGGCGAACGGGACTTCGGGGTACTCGCGCCGCTTTTTAGAGGGATCGGAGAGCCGCAGGATCTCGGCGTAGGCCGCATCGTCCGCGCCGTAGCGGTAAAAAATCTCCGGGAGATAGGATTCGATTTCGATCCCGTCCGGCTCTTTTTCGAGGATCCGGCCGAGGGTCGCGCTTCGGCGCTCCCCGGCGGGGATGAGCCCGAAGTAGAGCGGGAAGACCCCGCCCCAGAACATGTCCTCGAAAGCGAGCTTTCCATCCTCGAGGGAAAAATCCGCGAACTGCCGGCGGGATCCGTTCCACCACTCCGCCGTGAATTTGTTCCGCAAGCCGGCCGCCCGGGCGCGGAGTGAATCGGCCGCCGGGGCGTCCTTTCGAAGCTCCAGGATCTCCGCGTACGAATCGAAAGCCCGCGCTTCCGCGGCGACAAGGTCGGCGCCGTAAAGCGTCCTGTCGGAATAGGGGCCCTCGTCGTAGCCGCCGAGTCCCCGGTTGCCGTATTCCTTTCGATGCTCGGGGATCCCGTCGCCGTCCTTGTCCCAAGCCTGGACATACTCCTTGACGGTCAGCCCATAGAACTCGAGGAACGCCGGGTCTTCGATATAGGTCCGGTCTCCCGTCCATAGGTACTGTCTCCAGCACGTGTCCAGGACGTCGAAGTTGGCTGGCAGGTTGTACCAGAAGTCTTTGTCGTTCTTGTAATCGACCGGGGCCGGCCGGTCCCACTTGTCGATCTCCCAATACGAGCAGAAATCGCGGGCCGGGCTGATCCCCCGGGCAAACTTGCGCAGCATGTTGAGATTGAACGCGCCGAGCCCGAGCACTTGGGCCCCGTTGGCCTGGTGGGACACGTCGCGCATGCAGAAGGCGAAGCGCGACGGGAGCGCGGCCTCGTACCAATCGCCCACGGGGTCGCCATGCGTCGAAGCGGGAAAGGCGTAGTCCAGGGCCTGGGCCTTGGCCCAAGCGAAGGCCGCCGTCAAGTTGGTGTCCGAGGACTCGAACGCGAGCGGACTCGCCGGCGGCTTGGCCGGGCGGAATCCCGACGGAGGCACAAGCGCGAGGTCGAACGGCTTGTTGCGGTCGCAAACGAGGATGCCGTCCTCGAGCTCGAGCTTGGCCACCTGAAGCGCGGAGCGGTGTTTTCCGGGTTCGGTGTGGGCCTTGGGGCCGTAGGGATGCGTGAAATAGAATAGGTAAGCGTCGGGCCCCTGGACGACGACCTCTCCATGACGCCCGATGTCGGCGTCGTCCGGACGCGTGCCGGGGACACCGAGGATCGTCCCCGGCTGTTCGGACCAGTTGCCGAGGTCTTCGGAGCGAAGGACCCCCATCCCCTTCCAGCGATCGACCAGCATCCAGTAGGAGCCCCGCCACCAAAAGACGGCCGCTCCTTCCTGCGGCGCGGACGTGACGACCGGTCCAACGACCTTCCACCGATACAGGTCCTCGCTGTCCGCGGCGTAGATATGCGAGCCGTGGGCCTCGTCCTTGTACCACATGCGCCAGCCCCCGTCCGGCTTGGCAACGACGAAAGCGTCGATGACATTCTCCGAACTCAGCGGGACGACGGCCTCGTATTTCCAGTTGACGAGGTCCGGGCTGGTGTAGTGAACGATGTGCCTCTCACCGCTCCAGTCGGCCGGCATTCCCCGGACGTAGGCCAGGTACATGTGGTAGGTTTTGCCGTGCTCGACGAGACAGGGCGCCCAGAACGTGTTCCGCCCGGGTTCGAATTCGAGCCCCTTGGCCGTCCCCCGGTAGGTCCAGGTCAAGCCGCCGTCGGCCGACGAGGCGATCCCGATATCCGTGCCGTGGCACCAGCGGACGCCGTCCTGGGCGTCGGGCACGTTGGCCCTGCGGTTGGTATAGAGGACCCACCAGGCCTGTTCTGCGTCGTTCCAGAGCAGGCTGGGGTCGGCGGCCCCATCGAAGATGGGGTCGCGAAAAAGCGGCGCCGGCGGCGTCCGCGCTTCCTGTTTCCCGCGCCCACCGCAGCCCGCGGCCGCCAGGACCGCCCCGATGAGAAGGACGATGACCGGAACCCTATCCCGTAGGCTTTTCATCTTCTCTCCTTCTCTCCGGCAACGGATTCTTAACGCTTATCGAAGACGCCCCAATTCACGGCTTGCCGCAGGGTCTCCAGCCGGAAGGCCGTCGGCCAGGCCACGAGCCACTGACTGACCGCGAACGGCCGGAGCCAGCGGGTGTGGAGGAACCCCTCGTCCTGGCTTCCGTACGGCCGCTTCTTGCCCATGACGACGAGGTCGCCGCCCGAGATCCCGATGGTCCCATTGGCCCAAGCCGCTACGGCCCGGTCGCGCCAGATCGCCTTGTGGGTCATGTTGGCCAGCTTGACCCAGTCGTTGACGATGATCAAGGCATAGGGGTCCTGATGATGGTGCTGGGTCGAAACGGCCGTGCCGCCGAACGTGTCGTAGCCGAGCTCGCGCAGGACCGTCCCCTCGGGGTAGGGCACGGAATAGTGCCATTGCCACGTGGCCAGGTAATACGAGACGTCTTCGGCGGAGAGGAGGTACTTGTCTTTGCCGGTGATGTCGTAGAGCTCGAGGGCCGCCTTGAGCAGGGGCGTGGCCGATTCCTTGTCGACGCAGGTGGTGTCGAGGGCACCGGCCGTCGTGAAGCCGTTCTTGACGAACTCGCCGCTGTAGAAAGCGTAGGCCTTCTCCGCTTCCTCGAGGTAAGCCGGCTTATGGGTCAGCCGGTAGGCCGTGAGGAGGGGCGGGATGAGGAAGGCGCCGATCGTGCCCTCGGGGTCGACGAGCTTGCCGTCGTTCGTCCAGGCCTTGCCGATGCGGCCGTCGGCGCGCATCGCCTTCAGGGCGAAGTCGCAGACGCCGAAGGCCGCGGCCCGGTACTCCGGTTTTTTCAGGCCGCACTTGGCGGCGAGGTCGAAGGCCTCGAAAAAGCCCGAGGCGGCGTGCCCGAGGTTGCAGGCGTCCTGGACCTCGTTTTTGGGGTCCTCGAGGCCGATGATGTAGTCATAGTGGCAACGGAAGAGGCCGTTGCGCAATCGGGCGTTCTTGACCCAGGCGTCGAGACATTGGATCGCTTTATCGAGGGAGGTTCGTTCGTCCGTTTTCAGGTAGTCGACAAGAAGTGAATTGGCCAGCGAGACGTTCTGCCCGGCCCAGCCGATCTCGTATTTCCAGGACTGTCGCTGGACCCAGTCTTGTTTCTCGCCGTCCCAGCGCAGGCCGATGGAGAAACCCTTGAAGCCTTTTTCCTCGGCCCACAGGCTGTCCGCGGCGAACTGCGCGCCTAGCTCCCAAAGCTCCTCGGGCTCGAAGCGCGGCGACACGTGGCGGGCGTTGAGGACCCAGGCGGAGTCGAGAAGGGCGTGCCAGCCGTGCTTCGGGGTCGTCACCGGGCTCACCACGACCCAGGCCTTGAGGCTGATCGTCTGGCCTCGAGAGACCCGCAGGTCCTCGCGGTAGGCGTCCTGGTAGAGGTCGCGCATGGCATAGACCTGCGGTGTTTCTTCCTCAGGCCAGATGAGCCGGTGGACGGTCTTTTCTTTCAGCGGTTCGAGAGAACAGGAGAAACCACAGGTCAGCTGACCGGGCTCACTGAAGAGCCCGATGGACCAGGCGTCGGACTCGGAGTAGGTCGCGCCGGGAATCGAGGTGCGATGGTAGGCGAAGGTCCAGGGCAAGCCGTCCTTGATGAAACCCTTGGGCTCGAGACCCGTCCCCCAGGTGTTCCCGTCATACATCACGGCCGGAATAAGGGAGTAACGGGACTCGTAGAGCGCTTCGAGTTCCATGGTCAGCCGGGCGGGACGGACGTAATCCGGACCTCCATAGACAAAGGTCCGGGTCCATTCGAAAAGGCCCGGCCGGATCTCGCTGACGGCGTCCGTCGTCGTGAAGCCGCTCCCGGCGTAGGGAGGGAGCGTCGCGATGGCCTGCCCGTTGGCGAAGAGCGTCTGCGTCTCTCCGGCCTTGCGGAACTCGACCCTGGATTGGGCGACGGCGGTTCCGACGGTCATCAGCAGACAGAACAGAACGGCGAATGGTCTTCGGGTCATTTCGGGCTCCCCTCGGCATGAAACGCTCGGACATACAATCTCCTGCGGTTATACCAAACGCCCCCCAAAAAGACAAGACGCGGCGTTAGCCATGATTTGGGTTTTCAGGCTTTGAAAAAGGCGCGGCAATCGGATATGATGAGGAATAGTCCCAACACGCTTCGAGGAGGTATGACGATGCCCGTATCCTACAAAGACATCGGCTTGGCTAATACCCGCGACATGTTCCGGCGCGCCTTCGCCGGGCAGTACGCGGTCCCGGCCTACAACTTCAACAACATGGAACAGCTCCAGGCGATCATCACGGCCTGTGTCGAGACGCGCTCGCCCGTCATCCTCCAGATCTCGAGCGGGGCCCGGAAATACGCCAACCAGACCCTCCTTCGCTACATGGCCGAAGGCGCAGTGAAAATGGCCCGGGACATGGAGAAAGCCATGGGTGCGGACCGGGAGGTCCCCATCACCCTCCACCTCGACCACGGCGATACCTTCGAGCTGGCGAAATCCTGTATCGACAACGGGTTCTCGTCGGTCATGATCGACGGGTCCCATCTTCCCTACGAGGAGAATGTCGCCTTGACGAAGCAAGTCGTCGACTACGCCCGGACGCGCAATGTCTCGGTCGAAGGCGAGCTCGGCCGCCTGGCCGGGATCGAGGACGACGTCCAGGCCGAGAAATCGTCCTATACGCAACCCGACGAGGTCGTCGATTTCGTCCGCCGCTCGAACGTCGACTCGCTGGCCATCTCCATCGGCACGTCCCACGGCGCCTACAAGTTCAAGCCCGAACAGTGCACGCGCGACGCCCGGGGCATCCTCGTCCCGCCGCCGCTCCGTTTCGACATCCTGGCCGAGGTCGAGAAAAAGATCCCCGGCTTCCCCATCGTCCTCCACGGCTCCTCTTCGGTCATCCAGGAGGCCGTGGCCACGATCAACAAGTTCGGCGGCAAGATGAAGGATGCCATTGGCGTCCCCGAAGAGCAGCTGCGGCAGGCGGCCCGCTCGGCCGTCTGCAAGATCAACATCGACACCGACGGCCGGATGGTCATGACGGCCACGATCCGCAAGATCTTCGTGGAATCGCCGGGGGAATTCGACCCCCGCAAGTACCTCGGCCCGGCCCGGACGGCCCTGGTCGAGATGTACAAGAAGAAAAACCGCGAGGTCCTCGGCTCGGCGGGGCGGTACGGGCAGGAATCCTAAGGCCAGAGGCTATGAGATAACTGTCGGGCCGCGTTCTCTCGTATAATGAGAGGTAAAGGAGGTGTCGTCATGCGAGATCACATCAAGGTCATCGGGATCCTTTGGGTCATCTTCGGCACGTTGAGCCTCTGCCTCGCGCTGTTCGCCTTCCTCTTCTTCTTTGGCGTCGCCCAGATCCCCGGCGTGGAAGACCCCGGACCGGGAGTGCTGCGGATCATTGGCCTCATCGTCAGCTCGTTCCTGGCCCTTATTGGACTTCCCAAGATCATCGGCGGCCTGGGCCTCATCCAGCACAAGGAATGGGCCCGGATCCTGATGCTGGTTATCTCCTTCATCAGCCTGGTCAACGTCCCCTTCGGAACGGCCCTGGGCGTTTACTCGATGATCGTCCTCTTCAATCCGGAAACGGTGAGAATGTTCCAGCCGACGCTCCCACCGAAATGACGACCGGATAGGCGCGGCTGACTTCTTGATCGACGGGTCCGGCGCGGACCGGCCTCCCTCTAGAGGATGAGCTTGCCTATGCCGATAAGGAACAGGATCGCCCCGAAAGCGAGAACGTACTTGAAGGGGATGGCCAGGCCTTCCTTGATGTGGACGACCCAGGCATCCCGGTCATAACTTTCTCCCGTTTCGCCCCGATATCTCTCCTTGACCTCTTCGACGACCTTCTGGATCTTATCGAGTTTAGCCTTGTGATTGTCGACAGCGATCTGGATCTCCTGCTTTTCGGCCTGGGTCAGGGTCCTCTCGAAAATCTTGTCCTGCGCTGAAAATCTCAGCGCCCCGTCCACCTGGATGAAGAAGACCACGAGCGGAATGCCGACGGCGACAAGCATCAGGAGGAGGCCCTGACTCCGGCCGCTCGCGCCCAGCCGTTTCTTCGCCTCGGGGATGAACCGGGCATCCCAATCATCTCTCTTAGGCATAGGCAGCCTCCTTCAAGGGTTTTGTCGGAATTCCCGGGGCGCGGTATCAAAATAACTTTATTACAGGGGAAAAGTCAACCTGGCAACCTTTATTACGGAAATTCCGTATATATTGTCGTGGGTGAACAGAAATGAAGACCTTGACCCTCGACGAATCCATCTTCCTCGCGGCTATTCTAATCCTCGAGGACGGCGCCTACGGCGTCGCCATTCGCCGGAAAGTCCTCGAACTGGCCGGCAAATCCGTCTCCTACGGGACGCTGTATAGCCACCTGGACCAGCTCTTTCGCAAGGGCTATGTGACGAAAGCTTTCGGGAAGCCCTCGGCGGAGCGCGGCGGGCGGAGCAAAATCTATTACAAAGTCCTGCCGGCAGGACTCATAGCCCTGAGGTCCACGATCTTCCTCCAGCACGCTCTCCAAAAGTCCCTCCGTCAGGCCATTCCCGACCTCGAGACGGACGAGATATGAGGACCCGCTCTTGAGCAAGCCCCTCGCTCCTCCTCGTCTGGCCTCGCTGGCGATCGGCTTCATCGCCAGAACCCTCGAGAACTGTTCCCTTCTCGGAGATTTGGAGGAGGAATACAGGTCTGTGGCCCGGTGGAAGGGCCGGAAGGGGGCCGATCTCTGGTACCTGAAACACCTCGGCGCCTCTCTTCCGGCATTTATCCGCATCATTTTTGTCTGGAGAATCGTCATGATCAAGAACTATCTCAAAGTCACCTTGAGGAACATCGTCCGGCAAAAAGGATATGCTTTTCTCAACATCGCCGGACTCGCCCTCGGCTTGGCCGGAGCGATCCTCATCTCACTCTGGGTCCTCGACGAGACGAGCTTCAACAGATTCCACGAAAACGCGGATTCTCTCTACAGAGTCGAGTTCGACCAAAACTACTCGGGGAAGTTATTCCACGTCGGTGTCACACCCGTTCCTCTGGCCCCGGCCTTGAAGGAGTCGATCCCGGAGATCGTGGACGCGACGCGCTACTTCCGGGTCGGCGAGTTCCTCGTTCGGGCCGGCGGCGATGCGTTCTACGAGGACAACGCCCGGGTCGTGGATCCCGCGTTTTTCCGGATCTTCACCTTCCCGGCGCTGGAAGGGGATCCCGTCGCCGCGCTCTCGGCCCCCGATTCCCTCGTCCTCACGGAGAGCGCCGCCAGGAGGTACTTCCCTGATTCCCCCGCCTTCGGGAAGACCGTCAATATCAACAACCAACGGGACGCTGTCGTCCGCGCGGTCATCCGCGACATCCCGGCCAATTCCGACCTCGGCTTCGACGTCCTTGTCCCCTATGCCTACCTGGCCTCGAAGGGATTCGAGGAGGTCTGGACCAACAATTCGATCTCCACATACATCCAGTTGACGCCCGGGCAGGATCCGACGGCCGTCTCTTTGAAAATCCAGCAACTCGTCGGCCGGAACAGGCCCGTCGAGGACGTGACGTTCTCTCTCAAACCGCTCGTCGACCTCCATCTCCGGAGCCATTTCGGGTTCGAAGCGCCCGGCGGGGCCGCCAGATATGTTTCCATCTTCTCGCTTGCGGCCGCCGTCGTCCTCCTCATCGCCTGTATCAACTTCATGAATCTCGCCACGGCCCGATCCTCCCGCAGGGCACTCGAAGTCGGATTGAGGAAGGTCGTCGGCGCCCGCAGGAGCCAGGTCGTCGGACAATTTTTCGGGGAGTCGGTCCTCTTCGCCACAATGGCCCTGGTCCTGGCCTCCGGCCTGGTGGCCGTCCTTCTCCCGGCCTTTAACCGGCTTTCGGGCAAGAGTATCGGGTTCGGGACGATGCTCGGCTGGCCCGTCCTTCCCGGCCTGGCGGGTTTGACCATCGTGACCGGGATCCTGGCCGGGATCTACCCGGCCCTCATCCTGTCCTCCTTCCGGCCGGCCCGCGTCCTGAAGGGGCTCGTCAGGGCGGGGAACCGCAGCACCGCATTCCGCAAGGTCCTGGTCGTGGCCCAGTTCGCGGCCTCCGTGGGCCTCATGATCGGGACCATGGTCGTTTTCCGGCAGGTCGATTTCATGCGCGGCAAGTCCCCCGGATTCGACAGGGACCACGTCGTCGCCCTTCAACTCCGCGGCGACATCGTGAAGTCCTACCAAACCCTCAAGAAGTCGTTGCTTCAGAACCCCCGCATCCTGGGCGTCACGGCCGCGACCGCGAAACCGACCGGGATCGGCAGCAACTCCGACGGCGTGGATTGGGAAGGCAAGGATCCGAACTGGAGCCTGTCCACCAACATGATCCATGTCGACGCGGATTTTCCGGAGACGATCGCCGTCCCCGTCGTCGAAGGCCGGAGTTTCTCGGAGGCCGAGCCGCCCGCGGACAAGCCTGAGTTCGTCATCAACGAAACGCTGGCCCGGCTCATCGGAACGGATCCCGTCGTCGGCACCCGGTTCTCCTACGGGGGGCCGCAGGGCCGCGTCGTCGGCGTCGTCAAGGATTTTCACTTCGACTCGCTCGAGTCGAAGATCGAGCCCCTGGTCGTCCTCCGGGGCCGCGAGGACTATTACAGATATATCCTCGTTCGCCTCGATAAGGCCGATATCCGCGAGGGGATAGCCGCCCTGGAGGCCACCTGGAAAGGCATCATCCCGGGGTACCCCTTCGAATACTCGTTCCTGGACGAGGATTTCAACGACATGTACGCCGCCGAAAAAAGGATGGGCGGGATCCTGAAGGCCTTCGCCGCGTTCGCCATCCTCATCGGCTGCCTGGGGCTCTTCGGCTTGGCCGCCTACGCGGCGGAACGGAGGACCAGGGAAATCGGGATCCGCAAGATCCTGGGGGCCTCGATCCCGGAGGTCATCGTCCTCCTCTGCCGGGAATTTCTCGTCCTCATCGGCCTGGCCAACGTTATCGCCGTCCCGGTCACCTTCCTCATGATGAGCAACTGGCTCGGCCGCTATGCCTACCGGACGGAGATGGGAGCGGCCCTTTTCGCCGAGGTCCTTGCCTTTTCCATGGCGCTCGGTCTCTTGACGGTGGTGTTCCAGGCCCTCAGAGTGGCCTCGGCGAATCCCGTGAAAAACCTGCGCTATGAATAGCACGAATAGCGGCGGTGTCCGCTATTCATACCGCAGCGAGTCCACGGGGTTGGCCGTGGCGGCACGGATCGACTGGTAGCTCACCGTGAGCTGGGCGACGGCCAAGGCCAAGCCCGAGGCCAGCAGGAAGAGTCCCCAGGGTATGGGCATGCGGATGGCGAAGTTCTCGAGCCACTTCCGGCCGACGAAGTAGGCCACCGGCCAGGCGATCAGGTTCGCCAGCAGGACCCACCGGGTGAACTCCCTGGACAGGAGGGTGACGATCCCCGGCACGGAGGCGCCCAGCGTCTTCCGGATGCCGATCTCTTTGGTCCGCTGTTCGGCGATGAAAGAGGCCAGCCCGAACAGGCCGAGGCAGGCGATGAACAGGGCGACAAAGGTGAAGACCTGGAAGAGCCGGCCTATCCGGACCTCGGTATTGTATTGGCGGTCGAAGTTCTCGTCGACGAAGAAATACTCGAAGATCTCCCCGGGGAAGAGCCTATCATAGACGGCCTTGACGTGGGCGATCGTCGCCGGCAGGTCCTTGGTGTTGATCTTCATCGCGATATAACGGAAAAGGTCGGGAGCAACCCGGACGACCATGGGCTCGATGGGACGCTGGAGTCCCCACCAGTGGAAATCCCTGACAATGCCGACGACGGGGATCCGCGCGTCGGTCATCGTTTTGCCGACGGCCTCTTCCGGCGTCGCCCAGCCGAAGGACCGGACCCCCTGTTCGTTGAAAACAAGGGCTGTGTAGGTATCGGTCGGGATGTCCTTTTGGAAGGGTCTCCCGGCGACGACGGGGATGTCGAAGACCCGGAAAAAATCGTGATCGGCCCGCAGGCTCCGCAGGGCCAGACCCTTCTCGGCCTGTTCCCCGGTCGGGAAATAATAGGTCCGATTGACCCCCTTTCCGGGGACGCCTGAGCAGGCCGTCGCCGCGAGAATGTCGGGGTGGCGGAGGAGCTCGTTCTTCACCGTTTCGTAGTTGCTCATCATCATCCCCCACGTGCGGAAGGTGATGACGAGCTTCTGTTCCTTGGCGAAGCCGAGGGGCTGGTCCCTCATGTAGGAGACCTGGCCGGCGATGATCAGGGTCCCAATGATCAGAGTGATGGAGATCGCGAACTGGGCCACGACCAGGATCCTCCGCAGACGGGCGCCTTTCAGTCCCGTCCGGAGGCGGCCCTTCAGGACGACGACGGGTTGGAACGAGGACAGGAACAAAGCCGGATAGA
Organism: uncultured Eubacteriales bacterium; assembly: GCA_964652895.1. Taxonomy (GTDB): domain Bacteria; phylum Acidobacteriota; class Aminicenantia; order Aminicenantales; family Saccharicenantaceae; genus RBG-16-66-30. The sequence continues at coordinate 28,783 of CAZZCH010000025.1, read as the reverse complement.
TCCCTGAGGCGATCCCGATCAGCAGGGTCAGCCCGACGAGCCAAGCGATGACGGCCGGCCTCAGGAGGGCGGCCCCGTCGAGGACGATCCCCGTCAACGCTTCGAAGACCGGGAGGAACAGGAGGATCAGGATCACGGCCAGTGCCAGGGAGGCGAAGGCAACGAACAGCGATTCTCCTAGGAACTGGAAGACCAGCTGCCGTCGCTCGGCTCCGGCCGCCTTCCGGACGCCCACCTCCCCGGCCCGGCCGGCCGATCTGGCCGTGGCCAGGTTGATGAAGTTCATGCAGGCCAGGACGAAGATCAGGAGCGCAATCGCGGAAAGGATGTAGAGATAGACGAGCCTTGGCGACGGCCTGAAGCTCTCGAGGGTCGGTTCATAGAGGTAGAGCTTTTTGAGGGGTTTGAGGACCATGAGGTTCGTGGCCCCCATCTTCTTGAGTTCCTCGCCGGCGTATTTTTCGGGCAGGTCCCTGATCGTGCGTTCGAAATCCACGGCGTCGACTCCGGGCTTGAGCTTGATGAGCGTCATGACGGCGGCCATCCCGGGATGCCAGCCCTGGAAATGTTCCTCCTCCTCCACCGATTTGAAGGACAGGACCATGTCGTGCTTGAACTGGGTGTTCGGGGGAGGATCCCCGATGACTCCCGTGACCTCGTAGTCCCGGTCGTTGATCCGGACGGACTTCCCGAGCGGGTCCTCGGCGCCGAAGTACTTCCGGGCGATCCTTTCGGAAAGGAGGACGGTGTTCTTGCGGATCAGGGCTTCGCTCTTGTCCCCTCTGAGGAGGGGAATGTCGAGGACCGGAAGGAGGTCCGGGCTCGCCGTCCAGATGTTCTCCTCTTTGAAGGCCTTGTCGCGATAGACAACAGGTTGGGGTTCGTAGCCCCCGCTCAGGATCTGGGCGGCGAATTCCACCTGGGGATACAGTTCCTTGAGGGCCGGTGCGAGGAGGGTGTAGTTGCCGCCCGTGACGTTCTCACCCTGAGCCGTCTTTTGATAAAGGCCGACCTGGTAGATCCGGTTGATATCCTTCTGGTACGTATCGACGCTCGTTTCAAAGCGGACGTAGAGGAGGACAAGCCCGCACGAGGCGATGCCGACGGTCAGCGCCAGGACGTTGATCAGGGAATAGCCCTTGTGCTTGATCATCCTCCTGAGGGCGAGCCTGAGGTAGCCCGGGAAGATCCCCGCGAGGAAGCCCCAGGGCCTGCGGACGGACGCTCTTTGAATGCGGCGGGAACGGCTCTTTCCGAACTCTGCCCCCAGGACTTCCGCCGAGGCCGATCGATCAAGGGCGGCCTGGAAGGCCGCCTCTTCGCCGGCGCCGGCCGCGGCTTGACGGGCCATCTCCTCGCGGAGATGGGACTCGAGCTCGGCGATATTGTTCTCCCCAAGCGACGCGTTTTTCTGCAGGGCCCTTCGCCATTTTCGGATCTCTTTCTCTAGGTTGAACATGTCCTTCACCTCGCCAGGGTATTTTCCGGCGTTTCAGTCCCGGACCGGGAGAAGCTCCCAAAGACGGGCCAGGGCGTTGTGGACGTTCATCCACTGGCTCCTCTCTGTTTCGAGCTCTTTCCGTCCGGTCTCGGTCAGTTTGTAATATTTCCGGAGGCGGCCGCCCTCGGAGAGCTTCCACCGGGAAACGATGAACCCATCGCCCTCCAGCCTATGGAGGACGGGGTAGAGCATATTGTCCGACCACTCCAACGTCCCGCCGGAGATCTCCTTGACCCGCTGGATGATCTGGTAGCCGTAGTCCTCCCCCCGGACGAGGATGGACAGGATGATGGGCTTGGTCGAAGCGGCGACGAGAGCCTTGGGGACCATTCTATGCCTCCTGATACATCATGGCTTGAGATACCTCACAGCATGCGGTATGCAAGAGCCATGCCAGAAGCGCCCCCGGCCACGGCAGGCGAAACATCGGAAGGGACAATGGGTTTTATCGTTCGGAATGTCCGCTAGCGAGACAGGACTCGTCCGTTTCCGGACGGGGACGGCAGGCAGACATCCGCGACGGAGCCATATTAAGCAGGTCCTATGTGATCATGAGTCCGGACAGTCACCATAACGCCGAACGGGATTCTCTACAATGACCCCGATGGCACCGAAAGGTAGCCAGGGGAACTCAGGGGAAACAGGGCATTTTCGGTGGTGGAGCTGACCAGGATCGAACTGGCGACCTCTTGAATGCCATTCAAGCGCTCTCCCAACTGAGCTACAGCCCCACCGGGATTCGCCAATATTACAGGAAGACGCTTTTCCCGTCAAGAACCCGAACCCGGAACGAACGCGGTCGGGAGGCTTTCCGGGTTCTCGAGGCCGCCGAATTGACCCGAAGCCGACCGCTGTGATAATTAGGTAGCACGGCATTCGAAGGAGGTTCCCCATGTCTCCGTCCTTCCGGCTCAAACGCATCTCATTCCTGCTGATGGCCGTCTCCATCGTGACCATCACCTTAGCCCAAGCCCCGGCCCTGACGACTACGGCACCCCCTGCCCCCCTGCTTGCTGCTGAAAGCCCCGGGCCTCTCGCGCCGACGGCGTTGCGTTGTGAATACCTCGACAATGCGATGGGCATCGACTCAGCGAAGCCACGCTTCTTCTGGGTCCTCGACCACCCGGAACGCGGCCAGCTGCAATCGGCCTACCAGGTCGTCGTTTCGACCGACGCCAAGGCGGGCGCGGGAGACGTCTGGGACAGCGGCAAGGTCGCCTCGGCCAAGTCCACCCAGGTCGTTTACGCCGGGAAAGCGCTCGAAAGCGGCCGGGGCTATTACTGGAAAGTCCGCACCTGGGACCGGGACGGCCGCGAAAGTCCCTGGAGCGCCACGGCTCGCTTCGACACCGGCCTCTACAACAAGGCAGATTGGAAAGGCATTTGGATCGGGAAAAAGAACCAGCTTCGCAAGGAGTTCACACTCATGGGGCGCGTCAAGCGGGCCAGGGCTTACATCGCCGGCCTCGGCTACTACGAGCTGCGCCTCAACGGCCGCAAGGCCGGAAACCACGTCCTCGACCCGGCCTGGACGACCTACGATAAGCGCGTCCTCTATGTCACCTATGACATCACGTCTTACGTCCGCGAAGGAGCGAACGCCGTCGCCGTAACGCTCGGGAACGGCTGGTACAAGGCGCGGGCCCTTCTCCTCCAGCTCAACGTTGAATTCGAGGATGGGACAACGGCGAGCGTCGTCAGCGACGCCTCGTGGAAGGCCGCCGACGGTCCCATTTTTGAGGACAGCGTCTACAATGGGGAATCGTACGACGCCCGCCGCGAAACGCCGGGCTGGGACCGGGCCGGATTCGACGACAAGGACTGGCCCGCGGCCGAGGCCGTCAAGGCGCCGGCGGGAGTCCTTTCGGCCCAGATGATGCCGGCCATTCAGGTCATAGACACCCTCGTCCCGCTCGGAATGACGAATCCGAAGCCCGGCGTCTACGTCTTCGATATGGGACAGAACTTCAGCGGCTGGGCCCGCATCCGGGTGAGCGGGCCGAGTGGAACGAACGTCCGCCTCCGCTTCGCCGAGCTCCTCTATGACAATGGCTTGCTCAACACGGAGAACCTGCGCTCGGCCCGGGCCGAGGACCACTATATCCTCAAGGGGGAGGGAGAAGAGACTTGGGAGCCACGCTTCACGTATCACGGCTTCCGATACGTCGAGGTCACCAACTTCCCCGGGACTCCAAAGCTCGACAGCGTCCGCGGCCGGGTTGTCCACACGGCTGTCAGCCCCATCGGCAGCTTCGCCGCCTCCAAGGACATCCTCAACGGGCTCCAACGGATCATCACCTGGGGCCAGAAGACCAACCTCCACGGCATCCCGACCGACTGCGACCAGCGCGACGAACGCATGGGCTGGATGGGCGACGCCCAGGGCACGGCCGAGGAAGCCATCATGAACTTCGACATGGCCGCTTTTTACACGAATTTCGTCCGGGACATCCGAGACATCCAGGACGACAAGGGGCAGATCACGGACACAGTGCCCCACATCTGGGGCTCGCGTCCCGCCGACCCGGCCTGGGGCACGGCCTATCCCCTTATCTGCTGGTACATGTACCAGTATTACGGCGATACGCGAATCCTCGAGGAGCAATACGAGGGACTCCGCAAGTACATCGAGTTCCTGAGGAGCAAGGCCGAGAACGGCCTCGTCAAGTTCAGCTCCTACGGCGACTGGGTGGCCGTCGAGAAGTGTCCGGGCGCGATCGTTTCGTCCTTCTATTATTATTACGACGTGAAGATCCAGGCGGACGTGGCACGCGTGTTGGGAAAAACTCAGGACGCGGCCCTCTACGGTAAGCTCGCCGCCGACATCCGGACGGCCTTCAACAAGGAATACTACAACCCGAAAACCGGCGACTACGCCGACGGGACGCAAACGGCGAACACCCTGCCGCTTTTCCTCGGTCTCCCGACGGAGAAAGAGAGCGGCGCCTGGGGTCGGCTCTTCGACGACATTGTCTACAAGCACGACTCGCACCTGACGACGGGCATCGTCGGCACGAAGTACATCATGGAACTCCTGACTCAAAGCGGCGCATCCGACCTGGCCTACGACATCGCTGTCAAGACCGACTATCCGAGCTGGGGCTACATGATCAAGAATGGCGCGACGACGCTCTGGGAACTATGGCAGAAGCGCGAGGGCCCGTCGATGAACTCGCACAACCACCCCATGTTCGGCAGTGTCGGGTCCTGGCTCTATAAAGCGCTGGCCGGGATCAACCTGGTCCCGGGGACGACAGGCTTCGAGAAGATCCTCATCCAGCCGCAGATGGTCAGGGACCTGACGCACGCCTCGGGCTCGACGACGACCGTCCGCGGCGAGGTGGCTTGCGCCTGGTCCCGGACGGGCAGGGGCGTCCGCGTGGCGGTCACGATCCCCGGCGGCTCGGAGGCCGAAATCGTCATCCCCAAGTTCAACCTGAGGAACATCAAGGTCACCGAGGGCGGCAAAGCCGTCTGGCAGGACGGAAAGTTCCTCGTCGGCGCGGCCGGAGTCACCGGCGCTGCGGACAAGGACGGGGCTATCCGCGTCAAAGCGGGCGGCGGCCGCTACGTGTTTCTTTTAGAAGGAGAATAAAATGAACTTCCAAGAACTGATCAGGGCACGCTACAGCGTCCGCACCTATAAGCCCGACCCGGTCGAAGAGGACAAGCTAGCCCGCATCCTCGAAGCCGCACGTTTGGCGCCGACCGCGGCCAACCGACAGGCCTTCCGTGTCGTTGTCCTGCCGGCGAAAGGCCGGGAGGCCGAGCTCCGCCGCGTCTACGGCCGCGACTGGTTCACCCAGGCCCCGCTCGTCCTGGCCGTCTGCGCCGTGCCCGCCGAAAGCTGGGTGAGGAAAGCCGACGGCTGGAACGCCGCCGAGGTCGATGCGACGATCGCCATGGCCCACATCGTCCTGGCAGCGGCCGAGGAAGGGCTGGGGACGTGCTGGATCGCGGCCTTCGACCCGGCCGCGGCGCGCGAAGTCCTCGGCCTGCCCGTCGATGTCATTCCGGCCGCCTTCACGCCGCTCGGGTATCCGGCCGACTCGCCAACCCCGAAAAAACGTCGGCCTCTCACGGACCTCGTCCGAAAGGACCGCTGGTAATTCATTTGAAGGGAGTCTCGCCATGATCCGCAAACGAATCGGTCTGTACGTATTGGCCGCACTAGTTCTCAGTATCCCCGCCGCGTCGCAAATGACGCCCTGGCTGCAATGGACCTTCCTGCCGCAAAGCCAGATGGACGAGATCATCGGCGAGGCTTCCGGAGAGACGGCCTTCAACCACGTCATGGCCATGTGCGGCTTCCCGCGCGACCGCAAGCCCGCCGAGTACGCCGGGACTTTCGCCGAGGCCCAGTATGTCCTCGACCGGCTCAAGGAATACGGGCTGGCCGACGCGGCCATCCTCCGTTTTCCGGGCGGCGAGACCTGGGACGGGGTCAAGGGCGAGCTGTGGGAGATCAAGCCCGGACGCCAGAAGATCGCCTCCTATGTCGACCTCACGGCCATGCTGGCTTCGGGAAGCGCGCCGGCCGACGTCACGGCCGAGCTCGTCTGGGTGGGGGACGGCGAAGCCAAGGACTTCGAGGGGCTCGACGTCAAGGACAAGATCCTGGTCACGTCCGGATCGGCTGGAGCGGTCCACAACCTGGGGTGTATCAACAAGGGGGCGGCAGGGGTCATCTCGTTCGCGTCGCCGCGGCCGCTCGTCGACCCGCTCCTCATCCCCTGGGGCGGCCTCTACACGCGGGGAGGAGCGGCGAAATTCGCCTTCTGCCTGCCGCCGCGCGAAGGGGTCATCCTGCGCGACCGGCTCAAACGCGGCGAAAAGATCACCGTCCGGGCCATCGTCGAATCCAAAACGGAAAAGGCCGAGCTCCAGGACATCGTCGCCTCCATCCCCGGCACGGACGCGAACGGCCAGGAAGTCATCGTCACCGCCCACATCTTCGAGGGCTATACGATGTTCGGGGCCAACGACAACTCCACCGGCACGTCGGCTATACTCGAGACCGCCCGGACGCTCCAGCGGCTCATTACAGAGGGCCGGCTGCCCAGGCCCAAGCGGACGATCCGCTTCCTCTGGGTGCCCGAGTTCTCGGGGACGGTCCCCTACGTCAAGGCCGAGGCCGAGCGCATGAAACGGACGCTGTGCGACATCAACCTGGATATGGTCGGCGATCAGCTGACCCGGAGTTTGGCCTTTTTCACGGTCATGCGGACGACCTACGGCAACCCCCACTATCTCAACGATGTCATGGAAAACTATTACCGTTATGTCGGCGAGGCCACACGGGCCTATGTCACGAACAACATGAGCGACGTCATGAACCGGCGGATCGTCGCTCCGACCGGGAGCGAGGAGCCGATGTACTACTACATCGGGACCCATTTCGGGTCGTCCGACCACGAGGTCTTCAACGACTGGGGAGTTGGCGTCCCGGGCGTGGTCATGAACACCTGGCCCGACCAGTGGTACCACACGTCGGAGGACCGGCCCGACAAGCTCGACCCGAGCCAGATGAAGCGGGCCGTCATCATCACCGCCGCGGCCGCCTACACGATCGCGTCGGCCGACGACGCCCTGGCCGGGCGGATCGCCGCCGAGATCGTCTCCAACGCTTCGGCCCGGATCGGTCACCAGCTGGCCCGCGGCCTCGAGGAGATGGGGCGGGCCGACACGGCGACTTTCGCGGCAGCCTACAAGCGGGCCCATGGCTATATCGAAGCCTCGGCCCGGAATGAGAGGGCCACTCTCAATTCCGTTCTCCAGCTCGCCGGGGACAAGTCGGGATTCGGGGCCTACCTGTCAGAGCTCAAGGCTTCGGTGTCCGGCCTCGAGGCGGCCCAGCTGCGGACGATGGATCAGGCCATGCGCCGGCAAGCGGCGTCCTTGAAGCTGAAACCGGTCGACCTCCGGCTGTCCGACGCCGAGAAAAAAGCCGCCGCGCTCGTGCCCAAGCCCCTGCCCAAGATCAAGGCGGACGGCTATCAGGGCTACCAGGCGGCCATCCAGGAGGCACGGAAAGCCTTGGGCAAGGCGGCGCCGGATCGCTCGGCCTCGCGCAGCGCTTCGGAGATCCAGCTTCTCTGCGACGGCAAGAACAGCGCGCTGGACATCAAGAAGATGCTCGACACCCAGTTCCGCCAAGAGACATCCCTCGAGGCCGTCATCGGCCATCTCGAAGTGCTCAAGAAAGCCGGACTGGTCGCTTTTTAACGATTGTTAGGTTTATCTGGCTTAACCCGACTTGGATCGGGTTTTCGCCCGCGCCCGGAAAATCGCAAAATATTTTCAAAAAACACTTGACTCTGACGTTACGTCATAGTCGATAATGGCCCCGTGGACAAGGCCATGAAGAACGGATATCTCGTCAAGGAGTTCGCGGACCTGACCAAGGTGACGGTCCGGACGCTCCACTACTACGACCAGGTCGGACTGCTCAAACCGAGCTTCGAGAAGCCGAACGGCTACCGCATCTATACGGATCGGGACCTGCTCAAACTTCAGCAGATCGTCACTCTGAAGTTCATGGGCTTTTCCCTGGGCCAGATCCGAAAACTCCTCGCGAGCAAGGGCTACGAGGCGGTGAAGTCCCTGCGGGTCCAGGCGGGCGCGGTCAAAGACGAGATCGCCCGGCTGCGTCAGGCGTCGCGGGCCATCGATCAGGTCTTGAGCCTTCTCGAGACCAAAGGCCTTATCCACAAGCAAAAACTTATTAAAATCATGGAGGTCATACAAATGGGCGAAGACGTCAAGAAAGACTGGCACGAAAAGTTCTTCTCCGAAGCGGAGCTCAAGGAGTTCCAGGAAGTCGGGAAGAAGTACACCCCCGTAATGGCGGCGGCCTACCAGCACCGCTGGGCCGAGCTCATCGAGGAGGTCAAGCAGAACATCAAGGCCGATCCGGCCAGCGAGAAAGCCCAGGACTTGGGCAAGAGGTGGAAGGATCTCCTCAACGAGGCCTACGGCGACCGCCCGGAGCTCAAAGCCAGGATCGGTCAAGCCTACACGGCTGGGGCCGTGCCGGACGACTACAGGATGTTCGGCGCGGACGTCTGGGAATTCATCAAGAAGGCTCATGAGGCCGCCAAGAAGAAATGCTAAAAACGGACCCATTCGTGGTAGAATCTAACGGATTTCGATAAGGAGGTCCGCTCATGAGTCTAAAGAACGCTCTCACCGGACGGGTCGTTTGGGCCGCAGGCATCGCGGCCACTCTGGTGCTGGCCGGCTGCGCCGCCAAGACGACAACGCCCGGCGTCGCCGGGACGCCGGCTGCCCGAACCGCCGTAACGGCGCCCGCCGGACTCGTCCTCGAATACAAGATGCCGGCCGGCCGCGCCCTGACATATCTGAGCAAGTCTGAGGAGACGCAGATCATGGAGATCCAGGGACAGTCGATGGATACGCAATCGACAAACTCGGGCACTTTCACCTTCAAGGCGAAAGGCCTCAAGGACAAGAACCTCCTCCTGGGCGTGACGATCGACGACGTCGCCGCGACCATGGTCAGCAGCGCCCAGGGAGACATGTCCCCTAACATGGACGCGGTCAAGGGAAAGTCCTTCGACATGGTCCTCTCCCCTCTCGGATCGGAGGTGGACGTCTCCGGCGCGGAAGCCATCACCTACGATCTCGCCGGCGATATCCGCAATCTCTCCTCAGGCTTCAAGATGTTCTTCCCCGACCTGCCGGGAAAGCCGGTCAAGGTCGGGGACACCTGGCCTTCGAGCGCCGGGACCGATGAAAAGACAACCTCGATGAACATCCGGATCGATTTTCAGAACGTCAACACGCTCGAGGGCTTCGAGACGGTCGAAGGGATGGAGTGCGCCCGGATCTCCTCCGAGGTCACCGGGACCATCACCGGCACCGGGAGCCAGATGGGCACAGACCTGACCTTCTCGGGGACCAGCAAGGGCAAGGACGTCTGGTACTTCGCGGTCAAGGAGGGGATCTTCGTCAAGACGATGTCCGAATCGACGACCGAGATGTCCATCGACGTCCCCGCCGCGGGGATGACCATCCCGACGACCCAGACAACTAAAGCCGAGGTCAAGCTGGCCGGTAAAAAATAACCGTTCGGGAAACCGGGATCGCCGCCTTCCGGTAAGCGGTCGCCGCCGCGCCGTCTTCCGGCCGACTTTACATTGCCGGGGCGAGCAATTATCATGATGCCCTGGTGATGAAGAAACGAATAGCCTTCCGTCTCATTGGCATTCTTTTCATCACCGCTTCGGCCGTCTCCGGGTCCATATATCCCGGACGGTACCACCGATACGAGCGCCTAAACCCACAGGCCCCGACAACCTCCTTCATCGGCATCTCCAGCATCTGCCAGGACGGAGACGGCTACCTCTGGGTCGGCACCAGCGCCGGCCTGGCCCGCTATGACGGTTACCGGTTCGTCTTCTTTCCCCTGACCTCCGGCGACGAAGCCCCTCTCGCGGCTGCGGGCGTCTATCCGATCATGGTCACCCGGTCAGGGGACATCTGGGTCGGGACGAGCGGGCAGGGACTCTTTAAGTTCTCCGGGCAGACACAGACGTTCGTCAGGTATCATCATGACGCCCATGATCCCGACAGCCTGGGTGACGACATCGTGATGGCTGTCCAGGAAGACGCGAAGGGCGATCTCTGGGTGGGAACACGCTTGGGAGGCCTGAATACGCTCGACCGGAAAAGCGGCCGCTTCGCCCGGTTTCCCTTGGGGCCGGACGTCGAGGGCATTTGGGACGTGCTGGCCGATAGCCGAGGCGACATCTGGGTCGGCACTCTTGAGGCCGGACTGTTCAGGATCGATCCTAAGACCGGAGCCGCGGTCAATTTCCGCTTCGCCCCCGACGACCCGAACAGTCTCGGCAGCAACAACGTCTGGACGGTCTTCGAAGACAGCGAGGGGACGATCTGGGCAGGAACGAAGGGCGGCGGCTTGAACCGTTACGATCCCGGGCAGAACACGTTCGCCCGGTTTTACGGGGGAGGCGACTTCCCCCGCGACCTGGCGGCGCGGACGATCACGGCCGTCTCCGAAGACAAGGCCGGAAGGCTCTGGCTGGGCACGTCTTCGGACGGACTGCGGATCTGGGACAGGACCAGCGGCGAGTACGTCGTCTGCAAACACGATCCCCAGGACCCCGAATCGCTGGGGGGCGATATGGTCACTTCGGTTTATCGGGACGCGTCCGGGATCATGTGGGTCGGGACGGTCCGGGGAGGACTGAGCAAGTGCCTGGTCGCCCTGGCCAAGTTCGAGCATTACAAGCACAGTTCTTCGGATCCCAGGAGCCTCGGCCATAACGACGTCCGGGCCTTGTGGGCGGACGGCGCGGGAACGTTATGGGTGGGCTCGAAGACCGGGCTGGAGAGTATCGAAGGAAAAACAGGCGCAGTGATCCGCTTTCCGCGCCGACCCGAGGACTCCACGGGTCCCGGGTATGACTGTGTTTCGGCCATCCAGGGGGACTCCCGGGGCCGGATATGGCTGGGGACTGAGGGCGGTGGCTTGGTCCGGCTTGATCCCGTCTCGGGGATCATTACGAACTTCCGCTCCGACCGACAAAACCCGAACAGCCTCTCGAACAACAAGGTCAACGCGCTCTGGGCGGACCGGAACAATAACAATGCGGATGTCCTGTGGGTCGGCACACAACAGGGTTTGAACCGCTTTGAGCCTCGGACGGGCCGTTGGAGCCATTTTCTCAATGACCCGCGGGACGATAACAGCCTAGTCAACAATATCGTGACGGCCCTCCACGAAGACGGGTCCGGCCTTCTTTGGGTAGGGACCCGGGGAGGTCTGAGCAGGCTGGACAAGTCCACGGGCAGGTGCGAACGCTACGTCAACCGCCTCGAGAATCCCCCCGGCACGGGGATCAGCAACAACATCGTCAATTGCATTCTCGAAAGCCGCGACGGACTTCTCTGGGTGGGGACGGACGGCGGCCTCAATCGGTTCGACCGGACCAAGGGCGAATGGAAGGTTTTCGCCCAGAAGGACGGCCTGGCCAGCGAAGTCGTCTCCGCTATCCTGGAAGACACGGCCGGGGCGTTATGGGTGAGCACGAACCGCGGGCTTTCGAAACTCGACCCGGCGGCGGGGAAGATCACGAACTTCGGACTTCACGACGGCATCCAGGGCCTGTCCTTCAATCCGGGAGCTTGTTTCCAGGACGCGAGCGAACGGATGTTCTTCGGCGGAACCAACGGTTTCAACGGTTTCGATCCCGCGGCTGTCCGAAAGAACGCGTTCGTTCCTCCCGTCGTCTGGACGGCTTTTTATCGGAACAACGAAGAGTCCAGGCTCCCTCGCTCGACCTACGTGAGCCGGGACCTGGCTTTGACCTACAAGACGGGACTGGCCTCTTTTGAGTTCGCCGCCCTGCTGTTCACGGCCCCGGAGTTGAACACCTTCGCCTACCGCCTCGAACCGCAAGAAACGGAATGGACCACGCTCGTCCCCGGCCACCAAGTGTCCTTGTACAACACCCGGGCGGGGCGATACACCCTTCGCGTCAAGGCCTCCAACCCGGACGGGATCTGGAACGATGAAGGGATCGCCATCGGGCTGACGATCGTTCCCCCTTTCTGGAGAACGCCGGCGTTCATCCTGATCACCGCGGCCTTCCTCCTGTCCGGCACCGTCATGGCGGCCAGAGCCTGGAAGAAGGTCAGATCGACCCCCCTGGCCGCGGGCGAAAGCCTGGACGACGTGATCGGAACATACGGATTGACCGCGCGTGAGCAGGAGATCCTCCATCAGGTCCTTCAAGGGGCCAGCAATAAGGACATCGAACGGAAGCTCTTTATCTCCCCCAGCACCGTCCGGAACCACATTTACAACATCTACCAGAAGCTCAGCGTGCGGAACCGCCTTGAGCTCATCAACCGGATAGCCAAGGACGCGCGGAATAGGCTCTAACCGGGACAGCTTCGGGCAGGCTCGTGGAATTGTTCATCTCCGGACACGCGCGTCTCTTTAGCGGACACAATCGAGATCGAGTCCCGCTCTAGGAATAACATCGCCTGAGGAGATGCCAGAGAAGGAGTGGCACATAATTTGCATAGCTAACAGCATTAGTTATTCTTATATCGGAGATATGTCATGATCTCGAAAAACCTCATCGCAGCCTCGACCAAGCCGATCATTCTGGCCCTGCTTTACAGGGAAGAAAGCTACGGCTACCAAATATTGCGCCGGATCCGGCAGGTGACCGGCGGGCGGCTGGCCTGGTCGAGCGCCATGCTCTACCCGGTCCTCCACCGCTTGGAAAAGGACGGTTTCATCCGGTCGAAATGGAAGCTTTCTGATGGAGGCCGGATGCGGAAGTATTACTCCCTGACCAGCCTCGGCCGAAAGGAGTTCGCCGTTGAGAGAGAACAATGGCTCAGTGTCCATGACGCCCTTCAAAACCTCTGGGCGTCGGTCGAATCGTCCGAGTAAAGAAAAACGAGCTTGACGATGTTTGACTTGGAAAAAGCCGTCCAGACATGGAAGAAGGGATTGGCATCAAACCCCTCGCTTGAAGCGGGGTTCATCGCCGAGCTCGAAGTGAGCCTGCGTGACGATGTGGAAGAGCTGGTCCGGCAGGGAATGACAGAGGAGGATTCGTTCCGCCAGATCGCCGCCGAAATGGGCCGGGCCGAGGACATGGGCGCCGAGTTCCATAAAGTCTACACGCCGCGCCGGTCGGGACGTCCGGCTTGGCGGGCGCCCCGTTTCGTCCCGGCTTTGGCCTGGGATTACTTCAAGGTCGCGATGCGCAAATTCAAACGGCAGAAGTACGGCACCATGATCAACCTTCTCGGCTTGGCCGCCGGCCTGGCCGTCTGCATCCTGATCTCCCTCTGGGTCCGGGACGAACTGAGCTACGATCAATTCTTGACGAACAGGGACCATCTTTACCTGCTTACCATCGAACACCCGAACGGCACGCTCGACCCGAACGTGCCGTACGCCCTCCCCCCCGCCCTGGCCCGCGAATATCCAGAGATCCGCGGCTACTCCCGGATCTTTAGGATGGGAATGATCACGACCTGTTCGTTTTCTTATCTGCCCGAGAATGGACTTCCGGTCATGCATTATGAGGATTCCGTCAATCTCGTCGATGCCGGTTTTTTCTCCATGTTCTCCTACCCTTTCGTTCACGGCGATCCGGCCGGCGCCTTACAGAGCCCCAATTCCCTGGTCATCAGCGATGAGGCCGCCAAAAAGTATTTCGGGGACCAGAATCCGCTCGGAAAGAAGCTGACGTTCAACAACCGGCAGGACTTCGTCGTGAGCGGGGTCATTCACGTCCCGGCCAACTCCCATTTCCGGCCGGATTTCGTCGCCCCCCTCACCGACACGCTCGCCGAGGATTGGAACTGGCGGGATCCCTCCTACGTCCTCCTGGACCCGAAGACGTCCCTCGCTTCCTTCGAGGCAAAGATCGAGGGCTCCCTCAATAAGAATATGCCCCAGCCTCTGCCCGGCAAGTTCAAGGTCGGGCTTCTCCCCGTCGCCAAGATCCATCTCGGCTTCGGCCGGATGACCTACGTCTACATCTTCTCCCTCGTCGCTCTCTTCATCCTGGCCATCGCCTGCATCAACTACATGAACCTGGCCACGGCCAGGTCCGGCAGCCGGGGCCGCGAAGTGGGCCTGAGAAAAGTCGTGGGAGCGGGGCGGGGACAGATCATCCAGCAGTTCCTGGGCGAAGCCCTCGTCATGTCGGCGTTGGCTTTCGGCCTGGCTCTGGCGCTGGCCCTGCTCCTTCTGCCGTTCCTGAACAGCCTGACAGGAAAAGCGTTGGCCCTATTCTCCGGGAACGGCCTGCTCCTGGTGGGATATCTCCTGGGCCTGGTGGTCCTTGTCGGACTCGTGGCCGGCAGCTATCCCGCGTTTTTCCTGTCTGCCCGCCGGCCGGTCGACGTGCTTCGAGTCTCCTCGAGTTTCAAATCCCGCCGTTCCGTGTTCAGGGTCGTCTCGGTCGTCGGGCAGTTCACGATATCCGTTCTGCTCATCGCCTGCACGGCAGTCGTCTTCCGTCAGCTGCAATATATCCGCAACAGGCCCTTGGGCATCACGTCCGACAACGTCCTTCAGATCCGTTATAATCCCTCCCTACTGCGGAGCTTCGAAGGCTTCAAGCGGGAACTGCTCCTCAATCCCCGCGTCCTGAGCGTGACGCGGGGTCAGGCCGTGCCCTATAACGAAGACTACAAGACGAACGGGGTCGAGTGGGACGGCAAAGATCCCGCCCTGACGCCGCTCGTCCGGTACTCCATCACGGACTTCGACTTTTTCGAGACGTTCGGGATGACATTCGCGGCCGGGCGGGGCTTCTCCCCCGACCTGCCGGGAGACCGCGCCAACTACGTCATCAACGAAAAGGCCGCGGCCTACATGGGAATGAAGGATCCGGTCGGGCAGCGGCTCAAATTCTGGGGACAGGAAGGGCGCATCGTCGGCGTCGTCAAGGACTACCATCACGTCTCCTTGCACCGGGAGATCCTGCCGCAGGTATTCACGATCAACACGCGTTTCTACACGGGTTGGATCAGGCACATTTTCGTCAAGGTTTCTCCGGGCGGCCTGGCGGAAACGCTCCGCGCCATCCGGGAAACGGCCGGGAAATACGCCCCGGACTATCCCTTCGAGGCCGCCTTCCTGGATCGGGGAACGGCGTCTCTCTACGAATCCGAAGAGAAGCTGGGGAGGATCTTCACGGCCTTCGCCTTCCTGGCCGTCTTCATCTCCTGCCTGGGCATCCTTGGGCTCGCGGCCTACAGCGTTGAGCAGCGCACCAAGGAGATCGGCGTCAGGAAGATCCTCGGCTCTTCGGTCCCCGGGATCGTCGCGCTCCTATCCAAGCCATTCTCGCTATGGATCCTGGCGGCCAACCTCATCGCCTGGCCCATCGCCTATTTTGCGATGCACCGATGGTTGAGGGGGTTCGCCTACCGGACAAGTTTCGGCCTCGACGTGTTCCTTCTGGCCGGCATGATCTCGTTGTTCGCGGCGGCCGTCCCCATCGTCTACCAATCGCTCAAAGCCGCCTTCACCAACCCCGTGAAATCATTGCGCTACGAGTAGGGGCACGAGGAGCGCTCTAGGGGCGGAACCCGATGGGCGGATGTCCTATCCCCGAAAATAGGATGTTTGTCTACAGACAGAGGCCCCCGGGTGCCCCTATATTAACGCCAGAGGTACATAACCATGATCATCTCCGTCACCGGCCCGATGACCCTGACCATCCCCACGACCCAAACCCGAATGGGCGAAGTCAAGCTGATCGGCCGGTGATGAACCCGCCCGTGAACGGGCGGAGGATGCGCTTTCGCCGTAAGGAGGCGGGGATGTCCATGAAAACGAAAAGCGGCTTTCTGATCGCGGCCATGGTGCTCGCCATAGCGATTACGGCTGCGGGCAACATCGGACTCGTTAAAAAGGTTCTCAGCGGGGACCTGGTCCAGATCGGCGACACGTTCGTCGCCAGGCTGACCGGGATAAAAGCGCCCCAGAGGAGCGAAACCCTCGGCCAGGAAATCTACGATTTCACCAAAAGGGAGCTCGAAGGCCAGACGGTGAAACTGTTCACCTGGACGACGGACAACACAGCAGCAGGCATCGTCCACGACGACAAGGGATACCCCCTGGTCCAGATCTTTTATGGGAAGAGGGCAGCCGTAAGCTTTAACGAGGTCATGCTGAAAAAGGGATATGCCCGGGTTGACCTCAAGTATCTCCCGGACGATTTGAAACATTATGTCGACCTGGAGAAGGAGGCCCGGGAAAAGGGGATCGGTATTTGGAAAACCCGGTAGGTGGCGGAGTATGAAAAAGAAAAAATGGGCTTTCGGGATCTATCTGACCGTCCTGGCACTTGTCTTTAGCATCGGGCTGACGTTCGCCTCGGTCGAGCTGCCGAGGCTCCTGAACTCGGCGCTGGTCAAGGCCACGCCGGCCCTCGAAGGGGATTCTCACGGCGACGAAACGACGGTCTTTCGGACCGAGCTTTTCATGGAACATTACCATTTCCGGCTCATCGGCTACGCCTGCTTCGGGCTGATGATCATTCTCATCGTGGCCGGGTTCGTCTCCGGAAAAGCCGGCTTCTCCGCCGTCGGGGCGGCCGCGATGTTCCTTCCCGTATTCGCCCAATTCGCCGGGGTCATGTTCTTCCTGGCCGGGCTGGGTTTCCTGAACCTGGCCTGGCTGCCTATGCTGGACGTCTCGTTCGATGTCGGCCGGCTCGGCGATATCGTCTATTGGCCCTACGACGCCCTGATCTCGCTTTTCGGCCATTGGGGCATCGACGTCCATGAGCCGTTGGTCTACGCCGCGATCGGCGCCGGCCTTCTCCTCTTCGTCCTTGGGACCTTGACCTGGTTCGTCGCCCGCCAAAGAAAACGGGACGTGGCCGATTTCTGGGTCTACCGCCTTTCCCGTCACCCCCAGTACCTCGGTTGGATCATCTGGAGCTACGGGATGCTCCTGGCCCTCAAGCGCGTCCGTTATCCCCGGCGGTCCTGGGGGATCCCGGCCAGCCTGCCCTGGCTCCTGTCCATGATGGTCATCATCGGTGTCGCCCTTCTTGAGGAAAGAAAAATGAAACGCCTCTCGGGGGAAGCCTACGCCGCCTACAAAAAAAAGACTTCGTTCCTCTTTCCCCTGCCCCGCTTCCTCCGATCGGCCTTCGCCAATCCGAACCGGCTTCTCTTCGGCCGGAGTTTCCCGGAGCGGAAGGGGGAGATCGCCATTGTTCTCGTCCTGGCCACCGCCCTACTCATGATCTCTTCCCATTTATACGCCCGTCATCGCCGATATGCTCAAATCGCCGTCTCGGTCGGGGTCGTCGCATCAGAAGCCGGGCGTGTGGAGAAACTCGTCGAGGAGATGAAGCGGACGAAGGACTGGAGAAGAAAGAACCGGATCGCCGACGCTCTTGCGGATATCGGCGGGCCGGCGGTCGATCCGCTAATCGGACTTTTGGACGATCCGGACCCGGAAGCGCGCCAGGAGGCCGCCCGGGCTCTTGGCGTCATCGGTGCAGGCCGGGCCGCCGGGCCGCTCATCGGAAGGCTCTCCGACGAGAATCCCGACGTCCGGTTCAAGGCCGTCGAGGCCCTCGGGAGGTTACGGTCGAAGGAGGCCGTCGAGCCCCTCATCGCCATCCTCGAGAGCCGGACCAAGCACCTCTCCCGGTACGCGGCCGTCGCTCTGGGACGGATCGGCTCCGGGAATGCGATCGGGCCGCTGCTCGGCTTCCTGGACAGCCCGGACTGGTGGGACCGGGCTGCCGCCGTGGACGCCCTGGGAGAGATCGGTTCGGAAACCGCATTGGATCGTCTGCTCGCAAGGTTCGAGGAAGAGGAAGTCCATGTCCGTCGGTCGACCGTCGTGGCTCTGCTCAAAATCGGGTCCGAGCGTGCTCTGGCGACGCTGGAAAAGGCGCTTCGAGATGAGGATCGTGAGGTTCGACTCTTCGCCGCGGAAGCCCTGAAAAGGCTTCGCGCGAGGGTCGGCATCTCGGGCCCCTACGGTTGCACGATCGTCATGGCCGCCCGCAACGGCCTCGTCCTGGCCGGGAACAACGAGGATCGGAACCATCCCAAGACGATCGTGACCTTCATCCCCGCGTCCGGGGCCTACTTCGGCCGGGTCGTTTTCGGCTATGACGACGCGTTCGTCCAGGGCGGCATGAACGACCAGGGCCTGTTCATCGACGGGAACGCCCTCGCGCCGACGGGCTGGACGCCCGACCCTGACAAGCCGACGTTCCAAGGAATGACCATGATGGTCATCCTGGCGACGTGCGCGACCTGCGATGACGTCAAGGCCTTTTTCGAAAAATCCAACTTCCCGGTACTCGGTCAGGCCCGGTTTCCCGTCGCCGACCGGACCGGGGCGTCCATGGTCGTCGAGTATGGCCAGGGCCGCGTCCAGTTCGTCAGGAGCGACGCCTGGTACCAGATCGCGACGAACTTCGTTATGTCCAACGTCAAGGACGGGAACTACCCCTGTCGGAGATACCGTGCCGCGGACAAGATCATGTCCGGCGCCAAGGAACTCAGCGTGGACCTCATTCGGGACGTCCTCGAGAAGACGCACCAGGAGGGGAACTCCCTGACCGTTTATTCCAACATCTACGACCTGAAGCGGGGGACGATCTACGTCTACAACCTCCGGAATTTCGAGGAGGTCGTGGTCATGAACCTCGCCGAGGAATTGAAGAAGGGCCAGAGGCGTATCGACCTGCCGTCGCTCTTCAAGCCGAGGGCGTAGGATGGAATCCGTGATAAGGATGCCAGTCATGAAAAGTCCCCTGAGAACAATCGGGGGGAGGATCATCATCTTGGCCCTCGCGTCCGGGCTGGCCGCGTTCCCGGCCAAGCTTCCGGCAACCCCCCGTGATCCGGGCACCGCAGGAAGGCCTGCCGAAGGCGGGCGCCCCGAGGCCCCCCTCTTCTCCGTGGAGGACATGCGAAATGATTTCCAACAGCTGCGCCGGATCAAGGACAAAGGGATCAGGAACCTCGTTCTGGACCTTCGCGGCAACGACGGCGGCGACCCTTTTTGCGCCGTCATCCTGTATTCCTATCTGGAGAACGAACCCGCTCCTTACTTCGCCGAACCCTATGGAAAATATGCCGGGCTGGCCGAGCCCGTTCCGCTTCCCCAAGACCACTTCAACGGCAACCTCTACACGCTGCTCGACGGACGCTGCGGCTCCACCAACGGGCACTTCTGCGCCTTGCTTAAATACCACGGCATCGGGAGGTTCGTGGGCACGCCAAGCGGTTCGACCTACGTATGCAACGCCGGGAAGAACTCGGAGGTCACGCTGGACAGGACCTCGATCATCCTGACCTTGGGCCGCAGCTCCTTCGCGGCGGACGTCAAGGGGATGGACAGATCCAAGCCCATCATGCCCGATCATCCGGTCCGCGAAACCTACCGGAATTTTTTGGCAGGCAAGGACGTCTACATGGAAACCGCCATCGAGCTCATCAAAGGCGCGGACCGGGAAAATTTAAGATAAATTTATCAATGGTTCGGTCTTCCGGGCCTGACCATCGCTATGATATGATACCGGCGAAAGGCCGGTTTCGGCGTCGGGAAACGACGAGATCGCGGCGGCGGGCTGTGAAATGAAGACCTCGCGCGGGCTCGGCGGATTTTTTTTCCTGCTTCTATCCTTCTCCGCATCCTTCGCCGCCCAGACCGGGAGCCCTCCCCAACAGCACGAATCCGGCGTCGTGAACATCGAAGTCCCTGTCCGGGTCTTGAAAAAAGGTGTTTTCGTCGACGGCCTGACGCTCGCTGATTTCGAGGTTTACGAAGACGGCGTCCTCCAGCCCCTCGAAGCCGTTTACCTGATCAGGGACAAGAAGGTCCTCCGGGAGGAAAGGGCGGGCGGCGCCGCGCTGCCGACGCCCCGAAACATCCGGCACTACATCCTTTCGCTCGACCTGAAGGAATACCTACCGAAGATCGGAAACGCCTTGGATTTCTTCTTCACCGAGGTCCTCGGCCCCGAGGATACCCTGGCCGTCATCACGCCCGCCAAGACATACCGGTTCAAGCCAGAGGCCTTATCCCGATTGCCGAGACCGCAGATCGCGGGCCAGCTCAAGTCCAAGCTCAAAACCGACATCCAGCTCGGGAATTCCCAGTACCGGAACTTGATGAGGGACTTCTATCATCTGGAGGAGGAGGCGTACCCGCCGGACCTCGCGGAGGTCAAGGAAAACATGCTCTTCGAGATGGCCAAGCAGATGCGGGACTTGACGGAAGTCACCGAAAAGCAGCTGACGGGTTTCGCGGACTCGTTGAAATCCCAGGAAGGGGAGAAACACGTTTTCCTGATCTTTCAAAGGGATGTCCTGCCCGAGCACGAGTTCGCGGCGGACAGGCAGATGGAGCTGCTCAAGCCGGTGGAGTTCGACGTGGAGAAGATCAAGCGCATTTTCGCGGACGCCTCCATCACGATCCACTGCCTCTATATCACCAAAATGCCGGGGTTCGCCCAGAATCCCAACGGCCGGCTCCGCACGAATCCGGCCGCCCGTCCCCAGGACCTCTCTTCCGATATCTTCGCTTCATTCAAGGCCATGGCGGCCGCGACGGGCGGCCTCTCGGAAAGCACGACCAATCCGAATTTCGCCCTGCGGCAGGCGGCCGAAGCTTCGAGCAACTACTATCTCCTGTATTATCGGCCGCTCAATTACCGGGCCGATGGCCGCTTCCAGAAGATCGAGATCCGGGTCAAGGGCGAGGGCCTCAAGGTCACCCATCGTCTGGGCTATATCGCGGACTGAACCCCACCGGCGGATCTCCGGCCGGCTAAAAAAATCGGTTGGTGCCCGGCGGCCGGCCGCATTATAATGGCCTTGAACCTTGACGAAAGGACAGGCCATGGCCGAGAACAAGCGCAAACGGATCGAGGACTTCAGAAAGAACGACGACCTTCTCGTCGTCACGGGAGCCGGCGGCTTCATCGGCGGGTCCCTCGTCCGCTACTTCCACGACAAGGGTTTCACCCGCATCCGGGCCGTCGACAAGAAGCCCCTCGACGAATGGTACCAGAGGACGTCAGGCGTCGAGGACCTGGTTCTCGACGTCAGCTTCCGGGATAACTGCGTCCGGGCCTGCGAGGGAGCGGTCGAAGTCTACAACCTGGCCGCCGACATGGGCGGGATGGGTTTCATCGAACGCTACCGCGTCGAATGCCTGAGGAGCGTCCTTATCAACACGCACATGATCGAGGCCGCCCAGCGGGCGGGCGCAGACCGCTACTTCTTCTCCTCTTCGGCCTGCGCCTACAACATCGACCTCCAGCAGGATACCCAGTCCCGGGCTCTCAAGGAATCCGACGCTTACCCGGCCAACGCCGAGCGCGGCTACGGCTGGGAGAAGCTCTTCTCGGAGATCGTCTGCCAGGAGTATTGGGCCGAGCGCGGCCTCAAGACCGCGATCACCAGATTCCACAACGTCTACGGCCCCTTCGGCACTTGGGACGGCGGGCGCGAGAAGGCCCCGGCCGCCCTGTCGCGGAAGGTTATCGAAGCCCGGGACAACGGCAGCCTCGCCGTCGAGATCTGGGGCGACGGGACGAGGACCCGGAGCTTCATGTACATCGACGACTGCCTTAACGGCATCGACATGATCATGCACTGCGACGAGCTCACCGCGACGCCCATCAACCTGGGTTCGAGCGAACTGGTCTCGATCAACGCGCTCCTGGGTATCATCGAGGGCATCGCCGGCTTCAAGGTCAATCGGAGCTACGACCTCGGCGCCCCCAAGGGCGTCGGCGGCCGGAATTCCGACAACACCATGATCCGGAAGACCCTCGGCTGGGAACCGTCGACGCCGCTCCGCGTCGGCATGGCCAAGACCTACGCCTGGATCGCCGACCAATACGCCCTCCGGAAAGCGGGAAAGAAGGTCGTGCTATGAAAGCCAGGGATATCGAAGAAGCGAGGGCCTGGGCCGCCACGATGCTCCGGAAAGCCCGGATCTCGGTCACCCGGAACGAGCTCGAGACGATGGAGGTTGCCGACCTCGGCCTCGGCGACATCAAACGCATGGGTCTCGAGGTCATCGTCTACGAGAACAACGACCGCTACTGCGCCAAGGAGCTCATCTTCCTGCCGCGCCAGATATGCCCCGAACACAGGCATCCGCGGGTGAACGACCGGATCCTCGGGAAAAAGGAAACCTTCCGCTGCCGTTACGGGGAAATCTATCTCTATGTGGCCGGCGAGCCCACGCCGAAGCCCAAGGCAAAGGTTCCGAAGAAGTACAGAACCTTCATGAAGGCCTGGCATGAGATCGTTCTGAGGCCCGGCGACCAGTACACGCTCCGCCCGAACGCCCTCCACTGGTTCCAGGCGGGCGACAAGGGCGCCATCGTCTCGGAATTCTCCTCGACGAGCACGGACGAGAACGACCTCTTCACCGACCCCCGTATCCGCCGGGTCCCGAAATAAACGAAACGCGCCTACTTCACGGTGATGGCGGCGGACGAGACCGCGGTCGTGCCGGTCCCCGGGTCTTTCACCGCGAAACCGATGGTATAGCGGCCGGGCTTGAGCTCGCCTGTCGCGATTTCCAGGAAAAGCAGCATGGTCGTCCCCTCGGCACCCTGTTTGAGGACCGAAACCGGAAGCTCCATCCGCGCCGACGTCGCCGAATCGACAAGTGTGGCCGTGATCCCAAGCCCCTCCGCCACTGAGCTCCCCGTGAGGCGCAGGGCGGCGTGGAGCTTCGTCAGCCCCACGGGAACATCACCTAAAAAAGGCGCGTAGGCGTTCGCGTCATAGGCGAAAAGCTCCGCCAGCGAACCCCCGGGCGATGCCGCTAGGTCGAGCGAACTCGTGCTGGAGCCGAGCAGCAGCGGCGGGTCGAGCGTCATGGCCGCGCCCGCGCCCGCCGCGGGGATGGCCAGTGACACCGCGCCCCGGGCCGCCCGGCCCGTATCCAGGTTCCGGACGACCATCCGGCAGTCGTAAGCGCCCGGCTTGACCGCCAGGAGGAACGCCGGGAAAAGAGTCTCTTTCCCTGTTTCGGGAATGGCCGGTGAAAATCTCTTGATGTAGGCCATATCACCCTTAGGGTCGAAGAGCATCAGGTAGACCTCGGACTTCTTCCCTAAGACTTCGGTGTGGAGGGCCAGGGAGGCCCGGCCGAAAACGAGCAGCTGCGGCCAGCCCTTGATCATAACGTACATGCCGGCCACAGGGATCTCGTAAGGGACCTGGACTTGAGGCGATTCGCTCAGGGCGAGGTCGACGACCTGGAAGAGCTTCTCGAACTTCGTGTAGTCACTGAACGGCTTGGCGCTGAAGTAGCCGCCCTGGGCGTTGACTTTGACGCCCTTCCGGTTGACCTTGACCTTGATCTTATGGAACTTGCCGTCCCAATTTTCGTCCACGGAGTAGCCCAGGACATAATAAGCGCTGGTGCTGTTTTGGATATCGCTGGCGATCTTCACCGCCTCCATGGTGTTGGCGAAAAATTTTCCCCCGGTTCCCGAGGCGAACTGCTTGAGAGAGTCCGCGCCGCCGATCCCCCGGAGATTCGGACCCGACCCCTCCTGGATGGAGGCGTCGACCTCTCTCCCGACCCGGGAAACGTCGACGGCGTAAACGGGGCTGTTGGCGGCTTTGAATTCCTTGAGCATGCCCGTGAAATCGTCCCGCAGTCCGGAGTTCGCCTGGGCCGCGTCATAAGCGCTCATGGCCTGGGCCAGCTCCTCGGGCGTTTGCCATTGGCCAAGGCCCTCCACCGCTCCGGCCTTGCCGTAGATGAGCTGGCGGGCGATCCCGCCGGAAAAGAAGATGATGTTCTTGAATCCCGGAACGGAGCGCAGGGCCCTGGCCAGGACGTTGAGAGCCCGGATCATTTCCCTGGCTTGATCCACGTAGCTCTGCCGGCGGCCATCGTCTATGAGCTGGCCGGTCTGGAGCCTGGCCTGTTGCGAGAAGAACTGATCGTCTGGGGCGTTCTCCATCAGGGCACCACCGGAATCACCGGTGGTTGGGCGTTCCTCGGTCAGGGCGGCCGTGTAGACGAAATCCGTCAGGTTCTCGGCCCGCCCCACGTAGCGCCGCAAGCCGAAGCCGTCGACCATCCTGCGGATCCGCTCGTGGTCGGTCGTCAGGTATTCGTGGACGACGAGCCCCCGCGAGGCCGAGTAACTGACCAACCCGATCTCGTCGGTGGGCTGGATCTCGGTCGACAGGAACTGCAGGCCGGCGTTCTTCGCCTTGAGAACGCCCCGGGCGTCCATGAAGGCGAAATCGAAGAGGAGGAAAAATTTCCTGTTCGTGAGAGGTATGGCCGAAGGCGAGGCCGGCGTCTCTTCAGCATTCAGGAAATGCTTTTCGAAATGGGTGACGGGATGGACCTGGCCGTTATCGGTCACCTCGAAATCCCCCGGAGTCAGATCCGTCACCGGCGCCCCTCCCTTGGCCGTCACATAGACCTGGACGAGCTTGATGGTCACGATGACCTGATTCTGAAGGGCTTTGTCGGGTCCGGCTTGGGCGCCGATCCCGGGCGACAGGGAAACGAGCATGGCGGCGGCGAGAGCCGTTGCCAAAAAAGAAATCGGCCGTCCCGGCCTCGTACTGGGATTCGGACCCATGGCACGCCCCCTGAGAGGAATTCTATCTTATTATTATTTTATCACGCTTCCGCGGGACATTGCAAAAAAGGGATGCGAGGACCGTTTCTTCCGGGCGGCGCCGTAGACGGATGGTCGGCGTCACTCCGCCGCGGCTTCAGCCATGGCGACGACGTTGCGGGGAGGGACGTCGGGCAGGATGGCTTCGTGGCTGGGGCTGACGATGAGGCAGGGGCCGAGCAGGGCCTTGACCCGCCGGACCTCGGCCTTGACTTCGCCGGGCGTGCCCCGGTTAAGGACGCCCTGCGTGTCGATCCCGCCCAGGAAGGCGATCTTTCCGCCAAAATCCCGGGCCAGGGTTTCGGCGTCCATCTTCACGGCCTTGGCCTGAAGCGGGTGGAGGCAGTTGACTCCGGAGGCGATGAGCCGCGGGATGACCCTGTGGATCGAGCCGCAGGAATGCAGGATGACCTGATAACCCCGGCGGAGCGCCTGGTCGGTGAGCTTTTTGAACCAGGGCAAGATGAACCGGTCGAAATGCGGCAGGCCGATCATCAGGTCGATCTGGGTGCCGAAGTCGTTACCGAAAAAATAGCCGTCGATCCGATCTCCGGCCGCGTCGAAGAACCGCTCGTTGGCCGCGAAGTAGAAACCGCAGATCCTGTCCGTCACGGCCTCGACGACTTCAGGATGGGTGTGCATCTTGGTGAAGTAGGCTTCCAGGCCGAAGAGGTCCATGATGTCGTGGAAGAAAGGCGACCAAAAGCCGCTGGCCCGGTAAAAAGGCCCCGCGGCCTCGAGGGAATCGACCGCGTCGCGGAATTCGAGGACGCCGGAGTCCGGCCACTCGAAACGCGCGAGCTCGGACGGGTCTTCGACCGGGGCCAGGGGACCGGCTTGGCCGTGGGCCGCCTTGGAGGCGCTCCAGCCGAGGAGGCCCTTGCTCGCCGGGTGGCTCCATGTGCCCTCGAAAAAGCTGGGCGAGATCCAACGAAAGTCGTCACCCAACTTGCGGCGGAGCTCCTCTTCGGTCTTGGTGCCGAAATGGCGGTGGAGGCCGGGCCAGCTGTCGGGGTGGGGATTGCCCAGCCAGAAACCGCAACGCGGCCCGGGCCGAAGGGCGATGAGATCTTTCAGGAGTTCGCGGCTGTTCGTGGGACCAGGAGCTCGATCGATCGCGGCCATCTTAAAAAGACTATAGGGCCGGCCGCGGGTTGGTGTCAACTCCTGTACTCCCCGGTCTTACTAAGACCGGGGGCGGGCTTCCCTCCCTCTTCCCGATTTTGATATCATAAGGCCGAAATCGGACAACCGTCGTCCATTCGATCAAGGAGGAATCATGCGGAACCCCTCGCGGAAAACGGCGATGTTCTTGTCGGTCTTCACGCTCCTCGCCCTCTTACCCCTGGCCGCCTCGGAAGTGACCGGGCCACCGCCGTCGACAAAACCGGTCTACCTGTACAAGATCACATTCGTCCGGGCGGCGCGCAAGGCCGGCTTCAACAGTCCCGACGAGATCGGTCCCTATATGAGGACGCTTATCGACATGCACCGGGACACGATGGGCGTGGCGATCAAGTAAGCGGCGAGCCTCTATCTGTCCTCTTCGATCATTCGGACGGGGCGCGAGGTTCCGGCCCTCTCGACGCGCAGCGTCTTGATCTCGAAGGGCTGGAAAGAAAGTGGGACAAGCACCTCCGGGACGCCTCGCCGTTCTTGGTCTGCTTTTCGAAGCGAAACCCGCATTTCTCCCGCCGTTTTTCTTCCCACGGCTTCTTGGAGCCGGACGATCAAGGCCTCGCCGTCCCACGAACGCTTGCAAGCGAGGAGACGGATGGAAGCCGGGCGCACATCGAGCAGCGGTTCGACTGCGGGAGCCCACCCGGAGTCATAGGGCAGATGGGCGTAGGCCGCGGGCGGTGCGGCCAGGTGGTCGGCCAGGCCCGGCATCATGGCGTTGACCGTGGCGGGACTGCCGGCGGTGACGAGGATACGGAACTCATGGACGCCGATATCGGCGAACTTCCAAGCTTGGGGACATGTCCCTGTGGACCGTGTCCCCAGGTCGAACCCCTGTTCGTGACAGTAGGCCGAACTCCGGAGGACGGACAGCCGCAGTTCGCCGTCGAGGAAATCGAAGCCGTGCTGGCCGCCCGAGGCGACGCCGATGGCCGCGGCAGTCCGGCCGGACTTCCCTTCGATGACGAGCCAGCGTCCGTGGACGTGCTCTTCTCCGTCGGACGGACGGCGGATGGCGCCGCCGGGAACCTCGCAGAGAAGACCGGCGGAACGAAAACGCGTCGGAACGCGGAGCTTGAGCCGCCGCCGTTCCTCGTTCCAAACGACGCGGAGCCGGAATTCGAGGACGGGCCAGCGCGGATAGGATACGACGTCCATGACGATGCGGCTTTTCCGGTAGTCGAGGATCGAGCGCGTCACCGTCCGGACGGGACCCTGTTCGATGACGGAAGGACGGCCGGCCGGCCGGAATCTCCCGGCGATCTTCCGGTAACTGCCGCGTCCCGTACCCCACGAATCCGCCGCGTCCTCGATGACCAGCGGCTCGAGGAGCAGGCCGGCGAGAGCTTCTCCGGCAGGGCTCGCTCTGAGCGACGTGACCAGCCCGGTCGTCCGGTCGATGCGATGGGCGAGCGCGGAAGACTCGGGGACACGTACCGGAGGTACATGTCCCCTTTCGTCGTGTCCCCCCTCTTTGTGGTCGGCGTCGTGGAGGATGGCAGAGCCGGGACCTGAGCCGGGGACATGTACCTCCGGTACGTGTCCCCTTTCTTTTCCGACGGGCACTTCGAACGCTTTGAGAAAATATCGTGAGACGCCGACTCCCGGCAGGTCGTCGATGAAACTCACCCGCCGCCTCCAGCCGTTGAACGGCAGGAGCGCTTCGGGTCGCTCTTCCTGGCAGACGATCTCGCGTCCGTCGGCCCGGAAGAGACGCAGGCGCCAGCGGCCCTTCCAGAACGGCCTGTAGTCGGACATGGCCTCGAATTCGACGGGGGCGCGGCGGAGGGACGGGTTGGCGCTGAACACGGTGACGGGCAGGGCGGGATTATTGAGGCTGCCGCGGTTAAGGGAAGCCGCGGCCCGGAGGGCGTTCGAACGCACGATGTCCTCGGCCCGGCCGTACAGGTCGAGGGCGTCCCGCTCGGCCGGCTCGACGCAGGAGCCCGCGAGGATGTCGTGGAAGTCGTTGAAAATGTGCATGTTCCAAGCTTCTCCGAACTCGTTCTCGGGGAAGTCCGCCACAGCCAGCCACCAGGAGGCGGCCGAGAAGGCTTCGGCCTGGACGAGTCGCCCGAGGCTCGTAACCGCACGCCGCTTGACCCGGGAGAGGGAGGTATAGCAGCCCGTAAAACACCTCTGCAGGTCGCCGTCGAAAACGGGCGCGGCCGACGCGGCGTCTTTCACCGCTTCGTAGAACCTGTCCGGCGTGCTATGGACGACCCGGACCCGCGTTTCGCCGGCGATGAAGGCGTCGATGATGCGCAGGTCGCGGCGCGTCGCCCCGCCGCCGTGGTTGCCCAAGCCCCAGAACACGGGCACGTCGCGACCGAGTTCCAGGGCGAGCGCGACGCCGGCGCGCAGCCGGTCCTCGACGTTGTCCCGCTCGGTGTGGTAGAGCCCGACGGCGATCCGGTAGGCCGGAATGATCGTGCCGTCGACGCCCCGCCAGCGGTAGAGGTCTCCGGGAAGGCGGAGCTCGTGGGCTTGAGGCCGCATGTGGATGTACATCTCGTAGCCGGCCCGGCGCAGGATCTGGGGCAGGCCGCCACTGTGTGCGAACGAATCGAAGTTGTAGGCGACACGGGGAGCGGCGCTGAACCTCTCCCGGAAATAGCGCCGGCCCTGGGCGATCGTCCGGACGAGCGACTCCGTGCCGGAGAGGTTGACGTCGGGCTGGATGAACCAGCCGCCCGTGACGGCCCAGCGGCCGGACCGGACGTGGCGGAGGATCGCCTCGAACAGCGCCGGATCGAGCTCCTCGGCCCATTGGTAGAGAACGGCCTCGTTGTGACAGAAGACGAGGTCCGGATGCTCGTCGAGGATGTCGACGGCGTTGCGGAACGTCGCCAGCGCCTCGGACGCCCCTTCTTCCCAACGCCACTGCCAGACCGGGTCGAGATGGGCATTGCAGATC
>CAZZCH010000024.1:0-44620 GCA_964652895.1 uncultured Eubacteriales bacterium | reverse complement strand
GACAACAGCCTCTGCATTCTCTGCGGACGCTGCGTCCGGGTGTGCCAGGAGGTCCGCGGCGCTTCCGTTCTCACGTTCGTCTCCCGGGGATCCGGGACCGTCGTCGGCACGGCTCTCGACCGCCGGCTGCTCGATTCGGGATGCCAGTTCTGCGGCGCCTGTGTCGACGTCTGCCCGACGGGATCGCTCACGGAGCGGGCCGCGCGCTACGAGCGACCGGCCGAGACCGAGTCCAAGATCGTCTGCCCGCTCTGCGGACAAGGGTGCGGACTCCTCGTCAAGTCGAGGGCAGGCCGGATCCAGGGGGCGGCGCCCGACCCGGCTGGCCCGGTCAACCGCAGTCAGGCCTGCGTCAAAGGCCGGTTCCTGATCAAAACCGCCGTCTATCATCCGCGCCGGCTGCTCCGGCCGATGATCAGGGACAACGGCTCCCTCCGTGAAGTCTCCTTCGACAAAGCCCTGGAGTCCGCGGCGGCACGCTTGGCCGGCTGCCGGCCCGGCGAGATCGCCGTCGAAGCCTCGGCCGACAGTTCCTGCGAGGACCTCCTCGTCCTCCACCGGTTCGCCTCCGAAACACTCAAGGCCCGCTCCGTCCTCGGCCCCTGGTCCGATTCCGCGGCCGCACGGCTTTCCGAATCGGGCCGGGGCTCGGGCCGGACCGTCCCGGTGAACTTCCGGCTATCCGACATCGGCGAGGCGCGAACGATCCTCCTCCTCGGCGAGAACCTGCCTCTCACCCAACCGCTCGTCAACCTCGAGGTCGTCCGGGCTCTCCGTAAGGGCGCCGCGGTGATCAGTGTCGGTCCGGCCGTCGGGCATTATTCTCCGTCCGGCGCGGTCGACGTTGGAATCCCGGCCGGGAAAGACGGTCTTCTGCTCTCGGCGTTGATCGCTTCCCTTTTGGAAGGCCCGGGTCCGCAGGCCGCACGGGCCCGGGGGTTCGAGGAGTTCAAAGCGTCGTTCGGCAAGTTCGATAAAGCCAAGACCCTTCGCGCCCTGGGGATGTCCAAGGAGCGGCTCCTTGAAATCGCCCGGCTGCTGGCCGGCGGCAAGCCGCTCGTGATCCTGTTCGGGACCGATTTTTCAAAGGTCGGCCGCGGCCCGGAGGGATCGGCGTCGCTGGCCAACCTGGCTTTGCTGGCCGGAGGCCGGCTCGTCCCGCTGGACGGCGGCGCCAATATGCGCGGCGCGCTGGCCATCTCCTCGGTGTTCGCGGGGCGGTTCCCCGGCGCGGCCGGACGCTCCGGAGCTTCCGCCGGCCCGGCGCCCCGGGCCCTCTATACCGCCGGTCCGTCGACGAAGGTCCGGCCGGGCGAAGCGGAGTTCGTCATCTTCCAAGGGAGTTACCTGGACGAACAGGCCGCGGCCGCAGATGTCCTCCTGCCCGAGACAACGGCCTTCGAAGCCTCGGGAACCACCGTCAACGTCGAGGGGAGGATCCAGGTCTCGGGCGCGGCCATCGGTCCGTTGGGCGCGGCCAGGCCCGGCTGGTCCATCCTGAACCTGCTGGCGACGAAACTCGGCGCGTCCGGGTTTCGGTATGGTTCGGTGGAGGATGTCCGGGCGGACCTCGTCCGGGCCGTCCCCGCGTTCAAGGCCCTCGGCCCGGTCGGCGGCGAACCATGTGGAGCATTCCTCGAAGAAGAGACGGGGGGGGCGGAGGCCTTCATCATCGTCGGTACGGACCGGACGGCGAAGCCCGCGAGAGGACCCATCGTTACGCGGGATCCGGATATCTATAAAGGCCTGAACCTGGCCCGGGAACACAAGAGCCTGAAACTCGTGCGGGGACGGTAATGCCGAAAATCCTTGACCAAAGACGACTCGTGCCCAACCTGCATCTCCTCGAAGTCCACGCTCCCGAAGTGGCCCGGAAATGCCGGCCCGGCCAGTTCGTCATCATCATGCCGGACGAGCGGGGCGAGCGCATCCCGCTGTCCATCGCCGATTGGGACGCCGAGCGGGGTTCGATCACGACCGTATTCCTGGTCGTCGGGACGTCGACCCGTAAGTTGGCCGCCCTCAAAGCCGGAGACGACATCCCGGTCTTCGTCGGCCCGCTGGGCCGGCCGTCCGAGATCGCCCCGTTCGGAACCGTCGTGCTGGCCGCGGGCTGTTTCGGCATCGGCGCGCTCTGGCCGACCGCCCGGGCCCTCAAGGCCGCCGGGAACAGGGTCATCGCGGTGATCGACGCCAAAGCGGACTACGTGGTCTACTGGAAGGACCGCTACCGTTCGGTTTGCGACCGGATCGTCTACTCTTCGCGCGACCACGCCCTGGCCTCCAAGGAGTTCATCCCGGGGCCGCTCGAGGAGGTCCTGAAGACGGAGGCCCCGGTCGCCCGCGTCATCTCGGTCGGCTGCACGTATCTCATGTACGCCAGCGCCCAGGCCACGAAGCCCCTGGGCATCAAGACGATCGTCAGCCTGAACCCGATCATGGTCGACGGCACGGGCATGTGCGGCGCCTGCCGCTGTACATCCGCGGGCAAAACGAAGTTCGCCTGCGTCGACGGGCCGGACTTCGACGCCCACGAGGTGGATTGGGGGGAACTGTTCATGCGCCGGAAATCCTATTTCGACGACGAGATCCGGTCGCTCTGCCGCTACGAGGAGATCGAACTTCCCTAGGACGAGGGACGGAAAGACATGGCCGAGGAAAAGAAAGAACTGGCCCCGGAGCTGAAGGAGAAGCTGAGGGCGGAGTTCGAAAAAGACTGGCGGAAAGACCTGCGAAAGGCCGTCCCGCCCAAGGACCGGATGAAGCAGGTCCGCCAGAAGATGCCGGAGCGGCCGGCCGACGAACGGAACAAGGACTTCAAGGAGGTCAACCTCGGCCTGACGCAGGAAATGGCCCTGGTCGAGGCCCGCCGCTGTCTCGACTGCGCCAACCCCCAGTGCGTCACAGGCTGCCCGGTATCCATCGACATCCCCAGTTTCATCAAGCTCATCGAGCGGGGCGAATTCCTGGCCGCCGCCTGGAAGCTCAAAGAAACCAATTCGTTGCCGGCCATCTGCGGCCGTGTCTGCCCCCAGGAATCTCAGTGCGAGGAAGTCTGCACCATGAGGAAGGCCTCCGGCGTCCCCGTGGCCATCGGGAACCTGGAGCGGTTCGCCTCCGATTTCGAGCGGCTGAGCGGCTCGGTCAACATCCCGCCGCTCCCCCCGCCGACCGGCAAGAAAGTGGCCGTCATCGGCGCCGGCCCGGCCGGGCTGACCGTGGCCGGCGACCTGGCCAAGCTCGGGCACAAAGTCACGATCTTCGAGGCCCTCCATGAATCCGGCGGCGTGCTCATCTACGGCATTCCGGAATTCCGGCTCCCCAAAGCCATCCTCAAGGCCGAGGTCGACTATCTCCGGCGCCTCGGCGTCGATATCCGGACGAGCTTCGTCGTGGGCATGACCGCGACGATCGACGACCTCAAGAGCGAGGGCTATGAGGCCTTCTTCATCGGCTCGGGTGCGGGATTGCCCAACTTCATGAAGATCCCCGGCGAGAATCTCGTCGGCGTCTACTCGGCCAACGAATACCTGACCCGGGTCAACCTCATGCGGGCCTATGATTTCCCGGCCTACGACACACCCGTATTCCAGGCCAGGACGGCCGCCGT
Source organism: uncultured Eubacteriales bacterium (assembly GCA_964652895.1). Lineage (GTDB taxonomy): Bacteria > Acidobacteriota > Aminicenantia > Aminicenantales > Saccharicenantaceae > RBG-16-66-30. The sequence continues at coordinate 41,010 of CAZZCH010000024.1, read as the reverse complement.
CATCGGCGGCGGCAACGTGGCCATGGACTCCGTTCGGACGGCCAAGCGTCTGGGCGCCGAACGCGCCGTCATCGTCTACCGCCGTTCACGGACCGAAATGCCCGCCCGGACGGAGGAGATCCACCACGCCGAAGAAGAAGGGATCGAATTCCAGCTCCTGACGACGCCCATCCGCTATATCGGCGACGAGCACGGGCAGCTCAAAGCGATGGAATGCCAGAAGATGGGGCTGGGCGAGCCGGACGCCTCGGGCCGGAGGCGTCCCGTGCCGATCGAGGGCTCCGAATACACGATGGACGTCGACCTCGTCGTCTGCGCCATCGGCCAGAGCCCGAACCCGCTCATCCCCCAGACGACACCCGGGCTCAAGATGGGCAAGTGGGGGAACGTCGAAGTCGATTGGACGACCATGGCCACGAGCCTGCCGGGCGTCTACGCCGGGGGCGACATCATCCGCGGCGGGGCGACGGTCATCCTGGCCATGGGCGACGCGCGGACCGCGGCCGCCGAGATCGACAGGTACCTCCGCCGCTGACGGTGGGGAGGAAGGAGGCGGACATGGTCGACAAGAAAGCGCTGGCCGGGCTGGAGCTCTTCGAGGGGCTGCCCGAGCGAGCCCTCGAGGCGGTCGCAGCCATCGCCGAGAAGAAGCGTTACTCGCCCGGCGAGATTATTTTTTCCCCGGAGCGGGCATCGGAATGGGCTTTCCTGCTCCTAAAGGGTACGGTCCGCCTAACGGTACACGCTTCCTCCCTGCCCGAGCCGGTCACCCTGGCGTCGCTCGAGACCCCGGGCCAGGCGTTCGGTTTCTCCACCGTCGTCGGCCAGAGCCAGCACAACAGCTCGGCCGAGGCCGTCACGGAAGTCGAGGCCGTGGCCATCGACGGCCCCCGTTTTCTCGACTACCTCGCGAAGAACCCGGAGATCGGTTTCATCGTGATGAGGCGGCTGGCCCGGGCCATCAGCAGGCGCCTGGCGACTTTGAGGCGGCTGCTGCTGGCGACCATCGTTGATTACGAAAGGCCGGCCAGCACCATCCCAGAAAATTAGGAGGAGGATCCATGACCATCGAAGAAGCCATCAAGACGGCCATTCAGTACGAGAAAAGAGTCGTTCAGGTCTATGAAGAGGCCACCCGGTCGAGCGAAGACGAAACCGGGAAGAAGATCTTCGCCGCCCTGGTCAAGGAGGAGCAGCAGCACGTCGCCTACCTCGAATCCCGGCTGACCGAGTGGAAGGCGACCGGCCGGGTGACGGCCTCCTCGCTGGGCACGGTCGTTCCCTCGCGTGAGCGCATCGACGAAGGCGTCCGGACGCTCCAGAGCCGTGTCGCGAGGAAAGCGCCGGAGGCGGAAATGCGGCTCCTCAAGAGAGCCCTCGACGTCGAGCTCGAAACGAGCGCATTCTACGGCCGCGTCGTCAAGGAGCTTCCCCCCGAGGGCCGCCCGCTGTTCGAACGGTTCGTCGAGATCGAGCACGGCCACCAAGCCATCGTCCAGGCGGAGATGAACTCGGTCGCGGGAAACGGCTACTGGTTCGACATCCCCGAGATCAGCATGGAGAGCTGACCGGCCGGGACACCCGGACGGCGCTCGTGGGGCCGGTTGACACCGTCGGCCCCGATGCAGTATAACGGCTATCCTGAATATCACGGACATCCCAAAGGAGTCATCCATGCCGAATACTTTCATCTCCGACATCCGCCAAAAGGCCGCCAAGAAGTTCCTCCGGATCGCCTTCCCCGACGCGGAGGATCCGAGGACCCTGAAGGCGGCCTTGACCCTCAAAGGCGGGAAGATCGCCGAGCCCTGGCTCGTCGGCAACCCGACGGCCATCGAAAAGATCGCCCGGGACAACGGTCTCGAGATCGGCGGCATCCCCATCGCCGACCCGCTGACGTTCGAAGGCAAGAACGAACTCGTCAAGCTCCTCTTCGAAAAGAGGAAGGCTAAGGGCTGGACAGCCGAACAGGCCGCCGAAGCGGCCAAGAGCCCCCTCTACTTCGCCGGGCTGCTCCTCGAGACCGGCCGGGTCGGGGCCGTCGTCGGCGGCAACATCTCGGCCACGGGCGACGTCATCCGGGCCGCCATCCACACGGTCGGCACGGCGCCCGGGATCTCGACGGTCTCGAGCTATTTCATCATGGTCTTTCCGGAGAAGCTCCTTTGCTACGCCGACTGCGCCGTCGTCCCCAACCCGACCGCCGCCCAACTGGCCGACATCGCCCTGACCTCGGCCAAAAACTTCCAGGCGGTCACGGGCGAGGAGCCCCGCATGGCCATGCTCTCTTTTTCGACCAAGGGTTCGGCCGCCCACGCCGACGTCGACAAGGTCGTGAGCGCGACGAAGATCGCCAAGGAAAAGGCGCCCCATCTCCTCCTCGACGGGGAGATGCAGGCCGACGCCGCCCTGGTCGCCTCGATCGGCGAGCGGAAGTGCAAAGGCAGCCCGGTCGCGGGCAAGGCCAACGTCCTCGTCTTCCCCGACCTCGACGCCGGGAACATCGGCTACAAACTGACCGAACGGCTGGCCGGGGCGGAGGCCGTCGGCCCGATCGTCCAAGGGCTCAACAAGCCCTACTGCGACCTCAGCCGCGGCTGCTCGCCGGACGACATGGTCAATGTCGCCGCCATCTGCAGCCTGATGGCTTGAAAAACGAGAGGCAGTCCCGAGCCTCGAGGGGCAGCTTGATGGCCTGACAAAGGGAACATCCCTCCAACGGGCGGCTCCTTTCGGAGCCGCCCGTTTTTTTTGTTCCTTCACCATTATTGAGAGAAGGTCATTTTTTCGGGGACGTTCTGTTGACGAGCGTTTTAGAAAAAGATATAAATAGGTCCTCAAGAACAGGGATTAAGTTTCCGAATGACTGTCGTTCCGCATGACCTCTGGGAAGATTTTTTCAAGGGCGACCGGCTCGCCTGCGCCCGGCTGATCACCGCTGTCGAGAACGACCCGGAAGCCCTGCCCGAAATCCTGGACAAGGTCCTCCCGGCTCAGCAGGGCGGGATACGGATCGGGGTCACGGGGCCCCCGGGAGTCGGCAAGAGCACCGTGACCGCCGCCCTCGCCCGCCGAGCCGTCCAAAACGGTCATTCCGTGGGCATTCTGGCGGTCGACCCGACCAGCCCCTTCTCGGGCGGAGCGTTCCTCGGCGACCGCGTCCGCATGCAAGACCTCGGCGACGACCATCACGTCTTCATCCGCTCGATGGCCTCCCGCGGCGGCCACGGAGGCCTCTCCCCGGCGACGCCGTACGCGGCCGACGTGTTGGACGCCTTCGGCCTCGACCGCATCTTTATCGAGACGGTCGGCGTCGGCCAGGCCGAGCTCGATGTCCTCGACTGTTCCGACCTCGTCGTCCTCGTCCTCCAGCCCGGCACGGGCGACGTCATCCAAGCCCTGAAGGCCGGGATCACCGAGGCCGCCGACCTGTTCCTCATCAACAAGGCGGACCTCCAGGGCGCGGAGACGTTGCTCGATTCCCTGCGCTTCCTCATGGACATCAGCCCCGTCCGGAAGGGGAAGCCCTTTCCCCCGGTACGGGAGGCCTCGGCTCTCCTGGATAAAGGGATGGACGCGGTGTCCACCGAGGTCGAACGCCTCGTCCAGGACTGCGTCGAATCGGGGCGCTGCCGGGAAAAGCGCCGTACCCGGCTGGAGCAGGAGATCCGCTCGGCCATCCAACGGAAGCTCTGGGACGGATATTCGGTGCTGGCCGGCGCGGACGCTGCCATCCGCGCGGCCGCCGAGGAACTGATAGAGATAGGGGGGTCCCCCTTTCCCTACATCCGACGGGCCTGCTCGCGGATCCGGATCGAACTCGCCGAAGAAAGGGCCGGCTATGGCAAAAAAGAATAGCGAAGCCTGGAAAGAAAAATATAAGGTGAGCGGACTCCGCGACGCGGATTTCTCATCGATCTCCGGACGCCCCCTCCAGCCCCTCTACACCTGGGAGGACCTGGCCGGCGGCGACCCCGAGGCCGGGCTCGGCTGGCCGGGAGACTACCCCTACACCCGGGGCGTGCATCCCTCCATGTACCGGGGGAAGCTGTGGACCATGCGCCAGTTCGCCGGCATGGGCACTCCCGACCAGACGAACGAGAGGTACCGTTTCCTGCTCGACAAGGGCCAGACCGGCCTTTCGGTCGCTTTCGACAACCCGACCCTCTACGGACTCGACTCCGACCATCCGCTGGCCGTCGGAGAGGTGGGCAAGACCGGCGTCGCCGTGGACACCCTGGCCGACATGGAACGCCTCTTCGCCGGGATCCCGCTGGACCGCGTTTCGACCTCGATGACGATCAACGCCCCGGCGGCCTGGATCTTCGCCATGTTCCTGGCCAACGCGGAGAAGCGCGGCGTCGGCTTCGACAAGCTCCGGGGGACGCTCCAGAACGACATCCTCAAGGAATACATCGCCCAAAAAGAGTGGATCTTCCCCCCCGAGCCCCACCTGCGCCTCATCACGGACCTCATGGCCTTCTGCGCCGAAAAGGTCCCGCAGTGGAACACCATCTCGATCAGCGGCTATCACATCCGCGAGGCCGGCTCCACGGCCGCCCAGGAGCTGGCCTTCACTCTGGCCGACGGATTCTGCTACGTGGAACACGCCTTGGCGGCGGGCCTCGACATCGAGGACTTCGCGCCCCGGCTGTCTTTCTTCTTCAACTCCCATCTCGATTTCTTCGAAGAGATCGCCAAGATGAGGGCGGCCCGGCGGATCTGGGCCCGGGCGATGCGGGATAAGTACAAGGCGAAAAACCCACGGTCCTGGCTGTGCCGCTTCCACGTCCAGACGGCCGGGTGCAGCCTGACGGCCCAGCAGCCCGAGATCAATATCGTCCGGACGGCCCTCGAGGCCTTGGCCGGGGTCCTCGGCGGTTGCCAGAGCCTGCACACGAACTCCATGGACGAGGCCCTGGCCTTGCCCTCGGAAAAAGCCGTGGAGATCGCCCTCCGGACCCAGCAGATCATCGCCTTCGAAAGCGGCGCGGCCAACGTCATCGACCCCCTCGGAGGGTCCTATTATCTCGAAAAGCTCACGAACGACCTCGAGGAGGAGGCCGAACTCTACTTCCGGAAGATCGACGAACTCGGCGGCGTCGTCAAGGCCATCGAACTTGGCTTTTTCCAGCGGGAGATCACCCGAGCCGCCTACGAATACCAGCTCGCCCTGTCCCGCCGGAAAAAGTTCCAAGTCGGGGTCAACGAATTCGCCAACCCGGGCCAGGAACTGGAGATCCCCCTGCTCGAGATCGACGAGTCCGTGGAGAGGGACCATGTCGCATGGTTGCGGCGGACCAAGGCCGGACGCGACAACGAGGCGGTCCGGGACAGCCTGGCCGCTCTCAAGACCGCGGCGGCTTCCGACCGGAACTTGATGCCTCCCCTGCTCGAATGCGCCCGGCGGTACGCGACGCTGGGAGAGATCAGTGAAGCGTTGACGGCGGTCTTCGGGAAATACCGGGAACAGCCGTTTTATTAACGATCCAAGAAAGAGGGCAATGCCATGGCGGAGCGAAAGATCAAGGTCATCATCGCCAAGCCGGGCCTCGACGGCCATGACCGGGGCGCTAAGGTCGTCGCCCGGGCCCTGGTCGAGGCGGGCATGGAGGTCGTCTATCTCGGCCTCCAGCAGACGCCGGATGCCATCGTCCGGGCCGCCGTCGAAGAGGACGCCGACGTCATCGGCCTGTCCATCCTGTCCGGGGCCCACATGGCCAATTTCCGGAAGGTCCGCGAGCTCATGGAGAGCTCCGGCCTCGGCGACCGGTTGCTCACCGGCGGCGGGATCATCCCGACCAAGGACCAGGATGAGCTCAAGGAGATGGGCGTGGGGAAGGTCTTCGGCCCGGGCGACGACCTTCAGGAGATCGTCGAGTACATCCGGGCGAACGCCCGCCGCGTTCCCGGATAAACCGATACACGGAGGAACAACATGGATTTCACATTCTCTGAAGAACACCGCATGATCATCGACGGGGCCAAAAAATTCGCCGAAAAAGAATTGGCCCCTCTCGCGGCCGAGTATGATGAAAAGCAGGAAGCCAACGTTGGCGCTCTCAAGGCGCTCGGCGAGCTCGGCTACCTCGGGATGACCGTCCCCGATCAATACGGCGGGACCGGAGTGGGGGCCGTCGCCTACGCCGGGGCCATGATCGAGTTCAGCAAGGTCGACTCGGGCGTGTCCGTGGGCGTATCGGTCCAGAATTCCCTGGTCAACGACGCCATCATGATGTTCGGGACCGAGGACCAGAAAAAAGCCTATCTCCCCAAGCTGACCTCGGGGGAATGGCTGGGCTGCTTCTCGCTGACGGAGGCAGGCGCCGGGAGCGATCCGGGCCACATCCGGGCCACGGCCGTCCGCGACGGGGACGACTTCGTCCTCAACGGCACCAAGAACTTCACGACCAACGGCGGCTTCGCCGACGTCATCATCGCTTTTTTCAGCACCGACCGGGAGAAGGGGGCGAAAGGGATATCGGCCATCCTCGTCCCCAAGGAAACTCCGGGTTTCGAAGTGGGCAAGCACGAGGACAAGCTCGGCATCCGCTCCTCCAGCACCACCGAGATGGTCTTCACCGACTGCCGGATCCCGGCCGCAAACCTGCTGGGGCAGGAAAACAAGGGCTTGAACATCGCCCTGGCCACGCTCGACTGCGGCCGGATCGGCATCGCCGCGCAGGCCGTCGGCATCGCCGAGGCCGCCCTCGAGGAAGCGGTCAAGTACGCCAAGGAGAGAGTCCAGTTCGGCAAGCCCCTCACGGAATTCCAGTCCTTGCAGTTCATGCTCGCCGACATGGCCGTCGACGTCGAGTTGGCCAAGACCATGCTCTACCGCGTCGCCTGGATGAAGGACTCGGGGGCCAAGAAGTTCACGAAAGAATCGGCGATGATCAAGCTCTTCGCCTCGGAGATGGCCCACCGCGTCTGCCACAAGGCCCTCCAGGTCCACGGCGGCTACGGCTTTCTCAAGGACTACAAGATCGAGCGTCTCTACCGCGACCAGCGGATCACGGAGATCTACGAAGGGACCTCGGAGATCCAGCGTCTGGTCATCGCCAGGTCCCTCCTGAGCGATTGAGGAGGATCCATGAACTACGAAATCTTGAAAATGGATGTCGCCGAGGCCGTGGCCGTGGTGACGATCTCGCGGCCCCAGGCGATGAACGCGCTGAACACCCGGTTTTTCCAGGAGATGGACAGCCTAGTCGCCGAGATCGCCGGCCGCGACGACATCAAGGTGGTCATCATCACCGGCGACGGGAAGGCCTTCGTCGCCGGGGCCGACATCGCCGAGATGGTCGGGAAGACCCGGGACGACGCCAGGGCCTTCTCCAAGGTCGGCCAGCGGACCTTCCGGAGCCTGGAACTCCTCGAAAAACCGGTCATCGCCGCGGTCAACGGCTTCGCCCTCGGCGGCGGCTGCGAGCTGGCCCTGGCCTGCGACATCAGGATCGCCAGCGCCAAGGCGAAGTTCGGCCAGCCCGAGGTCAACCTCGGGCTCATCCCCGGATACGCGGCGACGCAGCGCCTGCCCCGCCTCATCGGGCTCGGCAACGCCCTCTTCCTCCTCCTCTCGGGCGAGATGGTCGGGGCCGAGGACGCTCACCGAATGGGGCTCGTCCAGAAGGTCGTCGAGCCCGAAGCCCTCCTGCCGACGGCGGTCGAGCTGGCCAAGACGATCGCCGCCAAGGGACCCGGGGCCGTCCGGCTCGCGAAACGCGTCGTCCGCGAGGGGATCCTGAAGGATTTCGAGAGCGGGTGCGCTCTCGAGTCCGCGGAGTTCGGCTCGCTCTTCGAAAACGAGGGGGCCGAGGGGATGAAGGCCTTCCTCGAAAAGCGGAAACCCCAATGGAACGCCTGACGGCGGGATAGCCGGAGGTCACCGATGAATTATGTCGATCGATTGGAAAAAGTCGCCGTCCTCGGCGCCGCGGGCAAGATGGGCAGCGGCATCGTCCTGCTGACGGCCATGGAGATGGCCGACCTGAGCCTGGATCCCGGGAACCGGTCCCGGGACTTCGCCCTATACGCCGTCGACATCTCGGAACCGGCCCTGACCGGGCTCCTCAGATACCTCCGCGACCAGGTCCGGCGGGCCGCCGAGAAAAAGGCGGTCGGACTCAGGAGCGCCTATGCCGCCCGCGCCGACCTCGTCGAGAACGAGGAGGTCATCCGGCAGTATGTCGAGGACGTCCTGGCCGTCGTCCGGCCGACGACGCGGCTCGAGGCCGCCTATAGCGCCGGCCTTGTTTTCGAAGCGACCAACGAAAACCCGGACCTCAAGGTCAAGCTCCTCGGCCAGATCCGTGACCACAACCAAAAGGACGCCTGGTTCCTGACGAACACGTCCTCCATCCCCATCCACGAGATTGACGGGAAAGCGGGGCTCGGCGGATGGCTCATCGGCTTCCACTTCTACAACCCGCCGGCGGTCCAGAAACTCGTCGAGGTCATCCGGGCGAAATCGACGCTTCCCGAACTGGCCGATTTCGCCGCCCAGTACGCTAAAAAGCTGCGCAAGACCGTGGTCCCCTCGAACGACATCGCCGGTTTCATCGGCAACGGCCACTTCATGAGGGACGCCCTCCACGGCATCTCCGAGGTCGAGCGCCTGGCCCCGGAGTTCGGTTTCGTCGACGCCGTCTACATGGTCAACAAGGTCAGCCAGGATTTTCTCATCCGGCCCATGGGCATCTTCCAGCTCGTCGACTACGTCGGGCTCGACATCTGCCAATGCATCCTCAAGGTCATGGGCGACCGGTCCGTGGGAACGGGTTTGCAGAACCCTCTCCTCGACCGGCTCATCGCCGCGGGCGTTCTAGGAGGGCAGTTCGCGGACGGCTCGCAGAAGGACGGCTTCCTGAAATACGAGAAAGGACGGCCGGCCGGGATCTATGATCCCGAAGCCAAGGCCTACGTGCCCTTCGCCGAAGTCGGGCCGAGATGCGACGGGCGGCTGGGGCCGCTTCCCGCCACGGGCCAGCCCTGGAAGAGCGTCATCCAGTCCGCCGACCGGCCGGGCTACCTCCAAGGCTACTTCCGGGACCTCCGGGCGATGACGACGATGGGCGCCGACCTGGCGGAGAGATACGGCCGGAAGGCCAAGGAAATCGGGCTCGGACTGGTCAAGGACGGCGTCGCCCAGAAAGAGGAGGACGTCAACACCGTCATGCTGACGGGATTCTACCACGCCTACGGCCCGGTCAACGCCTATTTCGACGATTGAGGTCAGACCATGAAAAAGAACCGACGCAACGTCTACATGGCCGCGGGATACAACACGGTCTCCCTCGGGACGGGACGCAAGGAATTCAACCCCAAGAAAGCCCGTCCGGGACTCGAGGAATACATCCAGGAGGCGGGCCGGGCCGTGCTGGCCCAAATAGGCGGCGGGAAAAACGTCGACGAGGGGGTCGTCGGCAATTTCATGGCCGCCCGGTTCAACCGGCAAGGTCACCTCGCAGCGCTCATCCCCTCGATCGATCCCGAGCTCCGCTGGAAGCCATGTACCCGGGTCGAGTGCGCCTGCGCCTCGGGCGGAGTGGCCTTGACCGCGGCCATCAAAAGTGTGCTGGCCGGGACGGCCGACGTCGTCCTGGCGGTCGGCGTCGAGGTCCAGAACACGGTCAAGGCCATCTATGGCGCCGATATCCTCGGCGGGGCCGGCTGGTACCGCGGCGAGCGCAAAAACGGCCACGCTTACTTCTTCCCCTCGCTCTTCAGCAACCGGGCCGGGGCTTATTTCGAAAAGTTCGGGCGGGACAAGACCCGGCAGGCCTTCGCCCGCTGGTACCGCAACGCCGTCGAGAACGCCCGGCTGTGCGAGACGGCCCAGGAATTTCCCAATGCCTGCGAGGACCTCGAGGCCTTGGGCCTGACCGCGCCCAACCCCCGGTCGTTCGTCGACCACCTCAATGTCTTCGACTGCTCCAAGGTGTCGGACGGGGCGGCGGCCATCGCCGTGATGTCCGAGGAAGGGCTCGAGCGCTGCGGTATTTCCAAGAACGAGGCTGTTGAGGTCCTCGGTTGGGGCCAGGTCGAAGCCGACCTGACCGTTCCGCCGGCCGACCCGACCGAGCTCGAGACGACGAGACGGGCCGTCCAGAAAGCCCTGGACGCCGCCGGCGTCAAGCTGGACCAGATCGGCACGGTCGAGTGCCACGACTGCTTCACCATCTCCGGGATCCTCTCGGTCGAGGCCATCGGTTTTGCCGGCCACGGCGAGGGCCCCGACTACGTCCTCGCCGGCAAGACCTCGCGCAAAGGCGACGCACCGTTCAACACGTGCGGCGGGCTCATCGGCTGGGGACACCCGACGGGAGGCACCGGAGTCCGCCAGGCCGTCACGGTCTGGCAACAGCTCACGGGGAAGGCCGGAGGATGGCAGATCAAGATCTCGCGGAAACGCCCCTACGCGCTATCGGTGAACATGGGCGGGAACGACAAGACCGTCGTGGCTATCGTGTACAAGAAAGCCGGCCGGAAGCGAAAGGTAAAACCCTAACCGCCCAAAAGCTCGCGGGCGATCACGAGCCGCTGGATTTCGCTCGTGCCCTCGCCGATCGTGCAAAGCTTGGCGTCGCGCCAGAACTTGTCGACGGGGGAATCCTCCTTGTTTCCGATATCCGTTGTTGCTATGATAAGTTGGTGAATATCAAGGGTATCCTGGCGAAGTAGGTTTTCGCGCCGCCAATGGACAGACAAGCTTACTATTCGGCGGCGACGATAGGCCGCAAATCCCGAGAACTGCTGCGGACCGTCTCTGATCTGAGGCAAAAGCCTAACCGGGCGTTCAACCCCGGCCGCGCGGCTTTGCTCATTTTGGATCTGCAGGAGTATTTCCTGGACCCCGATTCCCACGCCTTTGTGCCCTCGGGACCGGCCATCATCCCCGGCATCAATGCGTTGATCCGGGCTTTCCTCGGGTCGAAACGGCCGGTTCTCATGACCCGGCACCTGAATACCCCCGAGGACGCGGGCCTGATGGCGGCCTGGTGGAAGGACCTGATCGCCGAGGAAAATCCGCGAAGCCTCCTTTCGTCGAAACTCGACGCTTCGGACATTCCCGTGATACGCAAGACCCGTTACGACGCGTTCTTCGGAACGGACCTCGAGGCCGCGCTCCACTCCCGCGGCGCCGGACAGGTCGTCGTCTGCGGAGTCCTGGCCCATTTATGCTGCGAAACGACGGCCCGGTCCGCGTTCATGCGTGGATTTGAAACCTTTTTTACCGTGGACGGGACGGCGGACTATTCCGAAGCGTTTCACGGCGCGGCGCTCTTGAACCTTTCCCATGGTTTCGCGGTTCCCGTGTTGATCGCTGAGATGCTGGCTGCGTTTGGAGGGCGGCCATGACCGTATCCGACGTCGGCGTTATCGGCGCCGGCCCGGCCGGGCTCGCCGCCGCGATCCAACTCCGGCGAGCCGGAATCAACCCCGTCGTCTTCGAGAAAGGCGAGCCCGGAGGACTGCTCCGGAACGCCGGCTGCGTCGAGAACTATCCGGGATTCCCGGACGGAATCACGGGGGAAACGCTCGTCAAGCTCATGCGCCTTCAGGCCGAGCGCCATGGCGTCGCCGTCCTCAGCACTGCGGTGACGGGAATGAATTTCCGGTCCGGCGATTTTCACGTCGGCTCGGGAGCCGGCGAATGGCGCTTCCGGCGGGTGATCGTCGCCTCAGGGACGAAGCCGAAACGCTTCGATTTCGAAATCCCCGAGAAACTGGACGGCAAGGTTCACTATGAAATCGCTTCCCTACTCCGCGAATCCGGAAAGACGATGGTCATCGGGGGCGGCGGAGAGGCAGCGTTAGACTATGCCCTGACGCTCGCCGAGAACAATTTCGTTTATGTGCTCAGCCGGAGCGGCTGGACAAAATGCCTTCCGACGCTCGAGGCCCGGGTCGCCGCCCATTCCCGGATCGTCCGTGTCGCGAACGTGACGGTCCTGAGCGTTGCGCCGGACGCGAACGGGTTGTCCGTCCGGTGCCGGGGGACCGAGGGGCCTCTTGAATTCCGCGCCGACGGCTTCATAGGGGCCATCGGCCGCGTCCCGGATCTCGACTTCCTGGCTCCGGGCCTCAAGCTCATGATCCCCGGCCTGGTCGAAGAGGGCCGGCTCTATCTCGCCGGCGACGTCAAGAACGGCGCATTCCGGCAGACCGCGATCGCCGCCGGCGACGGCGTAGCCGCGGCGATGGACATCCGCCGCCGGATGGCGGAGGAGGGCGCGTGAAAATCGTCGCCTCGGCCGGCCGGCCCGAGATAGCCGTCGTTTACATCGGCGAGCTCGCCGACGGGCGGCTCGTCGAATTCGTGGAGGCCCTGCAGCCGCCGGCGCCGCGGGAGGACAAATGGATCCTGCTCGTCTCCACGATGTGCGGCTGTCCTGTGGGCTGCAAGATGTGCGACGCGGGCGGGTCCTTCGGCGGCCTCCTGTCCCACGAGGCCATTTTTGATCAAATCGACATGCTGATCCGGAAGCGTTTTCCCGACGGCCGTGTTCCTTCCAGGCAATTCAAGGTCCAGTTCGCCAGGATGGGCGAACCAGCCTACAACATGGAAGTCCTCGACGTCATGGAAGGGCTTCCCCTGCGTTATCAGGTTCCGGGCTTCATGCCCTCCGTTTCGACGATCGCGCCCGAGGGCACGGACACTTTTTTCGAGCGCTTGCTCGCCCTCAAAAGAGAGCGTTTCGCTGGAGGCCGTTTTCAGTTTCAGTTCTCGGTCCACAGCACAAACGAGTCCAGGCGCCGCAACCTCATCCCGGTGAAAACCTGGGATTTTGCCAGGATGGCCTCGTACGGAGAACGTTTTTTTGATCAAAATGACCGCAAGATTTCCTTGAACTTCGCCCTGATCTCGGACAGCCCTCTCGATGCCAAGATTCTTCTTGACTATTTTGACCCTCGAATATTCCTGGTCAAGCTTACGCCGCTCAACCCGACATACCGGGCCAGGGAGCACCGCCTTTCCTCCGGCATCGACCCTTCCCGCCCCAGAGAAGGAGAAGAAGTCGCGGCAAAACTGGAGAAGGAAGGCTACCAGGTCATCCTCTCCATCGGCGAAGTCGAAGAGAACTTGATCGGGAGCAACTGCGGGCAATATTTAAGGCGCCATCTCGAAGAGAAGAACCGGTTGGAGAATGGCTACTCGTATCAAATGCGGGAGGAGGACGGCGCTGGCGGGTGAATTCCAGCCGCCGAACGGCGGGATTCGCGCCTAACCGCCCAAAAGCTCGCGGGCGATCACGAGCCGCTGGATTTCGCTCGTGCCCTCGCCGATCGTGCAAAGCTTGGCGTCGCGCCAGAACTTCTCGACGGGATAGTCCTTGCAGTAGCCGTAGCCGCCAAGGACCTGGACGGCGTCCTCCCCCACCCGGACGGCGACCTCCGAGGCATAGAGTTTCGCCTGGGCCGAGAGGAGAGTCGTCTTCCCGCCGCGGTCCTTTTCGTCCGCCGCGCGCTCGGTCAGAAGCCGGGCCGCGTGGACCGCGGTGGCCATATCGGCCAGCTTGAAGCGGATGGCCTGGAAGGCGGCGATGGGTTTGCCGAACTGGCGGCGTTCCTTGGCGTAGGCCACGGCCGCGTCGAGCGCGCCACGGGCGATCCCCACGGACAGCGCGGCGATCGAGATCCGCCCGCCATCGAGGATCTCCATGGCCTGGATGAAGCCGTCGCCTTCTTTTCCGAGGAGGGCGTCGGCGCCGACCTGGCAGTCCTCGAAGACGAGAGAGGCCGTGTCCGCGACACGCATGCCGACCTTGTCTTCGTGCTTTCCCACGGAGATGCCCGGCGTCTTCAGCGGGACGAGGAAGGCGGAGATGCCGTGGTGGTCCGTGCCCGGTTTGGTCCGGGCCATGATCACGGCGACCTCGCCCACGGAGGCGTGGGTGATGAAATTCTTGGACCCGTTGAGGAGCCAGCCCTTGTCGTTCCGGACGGCGGTCGTCTTCGTCGCCCCGGAGTCCGAGCCGGCCTCGGGTTCGGTCAGGGCCCAGGCCCCGAGGACCTCGCCGGCGGCCAGCCGCGGCAGCCACGCCCGGCGCTGGGCGTCGCTGCCGAAGGTGAGAATGTGGTTGGTGCAGAGCGAGTTGTGGGCGGCGACGGTCAGGCTGATCCCGCCTTCGACCGCTCCCAATTCCTCGAGGATCATCACGTAGTGACGGTACGTCATCCCAACGCCGCCGTACTCCTCGGGGACGAGGATGCCCATCATTCCGAGCCCGCCCAGCCGGCGAAAGACGTCGAAGGGACAGCCCGCCTTATCGTCCCATTCCCGGACGTGCGGGGCGATCTCCGTCCGGGCGAAGTCCCGCACCATATCCCGGCATTCCTTCAAAGAATCGGCGCATTCCACGGTCATGGTTCGGCCCTCCTTGGGGGATTCGATTTTTTCACGACTTCGACGAGCGGACGTTCCGAATCGACGCGGTCGCCGACCGTCACATGGATCTTTTTCACGACGCCGTCGATGGTGGTTTTGATCTCGTTCTCCATCTTCATCGCCTCGACGATGACCAGGGTCTGGTTCTTACGGACCTCTTCGCCCTCGGCGACGGCGACCTTAGTGACCTTACCCGGCATAGGCGATCTGACGCGGAGGTTCGTTTCCAGGTTTTTTTCGTCGCCTTCGCCGTGGCGGCCCGTTTCGGGGCGGGATTCGGACACGACGTACTCCCGTCCGTCGACGGCGACGTATGTCCGCTCGCCGGCCCGGGCGAGATAGGCCCTCACCGACCGGCCTCCGAAACGGAATTGGAGCTCGTTCGCCGAGATCCGCTTGACCTCCGCCTCGAGGACGCGGCCTCCTTCACGGACGAAAAGCGTCCCTTCCCGTGTCTCCACGGAAATTTTCCTGGGCTCGCCGTCGAGGAGGAAATCGAACTCGGCGACGCTCATCTTTCCCCGCCCGCGCGCCAGCCGCCCAAGGTCGTCCAGGGCGTCTCGATCTCCATCTTCCCTCCCCGAACCGAAAGGCCCGCCGCCCTCGTCGTCCGGGTCAACCCGTCGAAAGCGGCTGCGGCCAGCGCCAGCCGCTGTCGGTCGTCCTCTCCTTCTCCCATGCCCCAGGAAGAGAAGAACTTTCCGATGAACGACGTCGTCGCCCGGCCGGCCCGGAACTCCGGATGATTGACGACGTCCTTGAGGAAGCCGGCCGTCGTGTGGATGCCGAGGATGACGCAATCGTCCAGGGCCGCCGACATCCTCCGGCAGGCCGCCTCCCGGTCCTCGGCCCAGACGATGAGCTTGGCCAGGATCGGGTCGTAATAGACCGGGACCTCGACGCCCTCATAGATGCCGCTGTCGAAGCGGATCCCGGGACCCTTCGGCTCGCGGAGGAGGACGATGCGGCCCGCGGAGGGCAGGAAGTTCATCTTCGGGTCTTCCGCGTAGATCCGGCATTCGACGGCGTGTCCCCTCTGCAGGAGGTTCTCCTGGCGGAGCGTCAGGCCGGTGCCGGAGGCGATCAGGATCTGCTGGCGGACGAGGTCGACTCCGGTCGTGAGTTCGGTGACCGGATGTTCGACCTGGAGCCGGGCGTTGACCTCGAGGAAGTAGAATCGGCGGTCCCTATCCAGGAGAAATTCGACGGTCCCCGCGTTGTTGTAGCCCGCCGCCCGCATGGCCCGAACGGCCGTCTCTCCCATGCGGGCCCTGAGTTCGGGGTCCAGGGCCGGGGACGGTGTTTCCTCGACGATCTTCTGGTGCCGTCTCTGGATCGAGCATTCCCTTTCGAACAGGTGGACCGTGTGCCCGCGGTCGTCGGCCAGGACCTGAAATTCGACGTGCCGCGGCTCCTCGATGAACTTCTCCAAATAGACGGAGTCGTCCCCGAAGGCGGATTTGGCCTCCCTCCGGCCGGCTTCGAGCGCCGGGACGAGGCCGTCTTCGTCACTCACGATCCGCATGCCCTTCCCGCCGCCGCCGGCCGAAGCCTTGACTATGACCGGGTAGCCGAGGGCCCGGGCGGCGGCCCGTATCTCATCGAGAGACGTGGAGACGGAGGTCATCCCGGGGACGGTCGGGATCCCGGCCTTCTCCATGGTCTGCCGGGCCCTGACCTTGTCACCGACGAGTTCGAGCGCCCTGGAGTTCGGCCCGATGAAAACGATGCCGCGATCCTCGCAGAGCCGGGCGAAGGCGGCGTTTTCCGAGAGAAAACCGTAGCCCGGGTGGATGGCCTCGGCCCCCGTCGCTCTCGCCGCCTCAAGGATCCTCTCCATGTCGAGATAGCTCTCGGCGGCCGGGGGCGGTCCGACCGGGACGGCCTCGTCGGCCAGCCGCACGTGAAGGCTGGCCGCGTCGGCCTCGGAATAGACGGCCACGGACCCGATGCCCATTTCCCGGCAGGCCTTGATCACGCGGACCGCGATCTCTCCGCGGTTGGCGATCATGATCTTGCCAAACATTTCTGCCCGCTTCCTCTACTCAGACCACTTCGGTTTTCTTTTGTCGAGGAAAGCCGTCATGCCTTCCTGGGCCTCGGCGCTCATCCTGAGGCCGGCGATCATTTCGGCGGTGTACCGTTTGGCCTCGGCGAAGCCCATGCCGGGCACGCGGGTGAGAAGCTCCTTCGCCTTGGCCAGGGCCTCGGGCCCGGAGGAGAGAAGCGAAGAGACGAGCTCCTCCACCTTGGGGTCGAGTTCCGCGGGTTCGACGGCGATGTTGACCAGGCCGATCTCCTGGGCCCGCCGGGCATCGAAGCGTTCGCCCGTCAGAAAATATTGGCGAGCCCGGCTCTCCCCGATCCGGCGAAGAACGTAGGGAGATATCGCGGCCGGGACGACGCCGATCTTGACCTCGCTCAGGCCGAACCGGGCCTCGGTCGAGGCCACGGCGATGTCGCAGGCGGAGACGAACCCCGTCCCGCCGCCGATGGCCGGGCCGTTGACCCTGGCGATCGTCGGCTTGGGAACGGCGTAGACGTCGTAAAGGCACTCGGCCAGGTCGAGCGACTCGCGCATGTTCTGTTCCTCGGAGAAACGGACGATGTCGCGCATCCAGGCGAGGTCGGCGCCGGCACAGAAGGACGTCCCCTTGCCCGAGAGGACGATGACCCGGACGGCGGCGTCATCGGCCAGGGTCCGCAGGGCGGCCCGCAATTCACCGATCATGGCTGCGTTGAAGGCGTTCCGGACTTCGGGCCGGTTGAACCAGACCCGGCCGACCCGGCCGCCGCGCTCGACGATGATCGTCCGGTACATCGCTCACATCCTGAAGATCCCGACCTTGTAGTCGAGGATCGGGGCGTTGAGGCTCGCGGCGATCCCCAGGCCGAGGGCCGCCCGCGTGTCGAGAGGGTCGAGGATGCCGTCGTCCCACAGCCGCGAAGTGCTGTAGTAGGGGCTGGCCTCGGCGTCATAGGCATCCACGATCGGTTTCATCATCTCGGCCTTCTCGGCCTCGGTCATCCGGACGCCCTGGGCCCGGAGCCTCTTGATCTTGACCTGGACCAGGACCGACGCCGCCTGTTCGCCGCCCATGACGCAGATCCGGGCGTTCGGCCACATCCAGAGCAGGCGCGGCCCGTAGGCCCGTCCGCACATGGCGTAGTTCCCGGCGCCGTAGGATCCGCCGACGATGACCGTGAACTTGGGCACGTCGGCGTTGGCCACGGCGTGGACGAGCTTGGCCCCGTCCTTGGCGATACCGCGGTGCTCGTACTGCTTGCCGACGATGAACCCGGTGATGTTCTGGAGGAAGACGAGAGGGATCTTGCGCATGGCGCAAAGGCTGACGAAATGGGCCCCCTTGAGGGAGCTCTCGGAGAAGAGCACCCCGTTGTTGGCCAGGATGCCCACGGGGAAACCCATGATCCGGGCGAAGCCGCAGACGAGCGTCGGACCGTAGAGCTCCTTGAATTCCTGGAAGCGGCTGCCGTCGACGAGGCGGGCGATGACCTCTCTCATGTCGAACGACTTGCGCAGGTCCGGGGGGACGATGCCGTAGAGTTCCCGCGGGTCGTAAAACGGCTCCTCCGGAGGCGCCGTGTCCAATTCGAAGCGGCGCGGCGGGTCCAGGGTCTCGACGATGTTCCGGGCGATCTCGAGAGCGTGGGCGTCGTCGGCCGCCAAGTAGTCGGAGACGCCCGAGATGCGGCAGTGGACATCGGCCCCGCCCAGGTCCTCGTCGGTGACTTCCTCGCCCGTGGCCGCCTTGACCAGCGGCGGCCCGCCGATGAAGATCGTGCCCTGGCGCCGGACGATGACCGTCTCGTCGCTCATGGCCGGGACGTAGGCGCCGCCGGCCGTGCACGAGCCCATGACGACGGAGATCTGGGGGATCGCCAGCGCGGACAGCCGGGCCTGGTTGTAGAAGATCCGGCCGAAGTGCTCCTTGTCGGGAAAGGTCCCCGACTGGTGGGGCAGGAAGATCCCGCCCGAGTCGACCAGATAGACGCAGGGCAGCCTGTTCTCGAGGGCCACTTCCTGGGCCCGGACATGCTTCTTGATGGTCATCGGGAAATAGGTCCCACCCTTGACCGTGGCGTCGTTGGCGACGACGAGGACTTCCCGGCCGTGGACGACGCCGACGCCCGTGACCATCCCCGCGCCGGGCGCCTCGTCGTCATACTGGCCGCAGGCGGCGAGCGGGCTGAGTTCGAGGAACGGCGTGTTCTTGTCGAAGAGCTTATCCAAGCGCTCGCGGACGAGGAGCTTGCCCCGGGACTTGTGGAGTTCCCGGTTCTTGGCCGGACCTCCTTCCCGGGCCGCGGCCAGCCGCTCCCGGTATTCGGCGACGACGCGGCTCATCCCTTCGAAATTCCGCAGGTACTCGGGACCCCGGGTATCGACCTTGGATTCGATCCTGAACATATCCTATTCCGGGACGAACTTGTAGCCGTAATAGATGACGCCGGCCAGCCCTTCCTCCGAAAGCTTCCGGAACTCCAGCCGGACCCGCAGGCCGACCTTGAGGTCGGCGAAGTCGCAGTCGACGACCTGAGCCGTAAGCTTGACCCCGTCGTCGAGTTCGGCGATCCCAACGGCGTAGGGGGCCTGGTCCTCGAACGGCTGCGGCGGGACGCGGATGATCGTATAGGTCAGGAGCTTGCCGCCGTCGGCGAGCTTGGCCGGTACGAATTCCCGGGCGCCGCACGCCGGGCAGACAGCGCGCGGCGGGAAGGCGATAAAGCCGCAGGCCTTGCACTTCCCGGCCTCCATTCGATACCGCTGAGGGATCTCTCGCCAATAACGTGATGGTGTCGGCATCGTTCCCTCCTACTCCGCCTCGAAGACGTGGACGACGGAACTTCCGCCCGAACCGCCCATGTTCTGGGCGAGGCCCCACCTGGCGCCCTTGATCTGCCGGTCGCCCGCTTGGCCGCGGAGCTGCTTGACGATCTCGACCGCCTGGGCGACGCCGGTCGCGCCGACCGGGTGTCCCTTGGCCTTGAGCCCGCCGCTCGGGTTGACCGGGAACCGCCCGTCGCGGGCCGTCATTCCCTCCTCGACGGCCTGGCCGCCCCTCCCCTTCCCGACCAAGCCGAGCGCCTCCGTGACCATGATCTCGGCGATGGTGAAGCAGTCGTGAACTTCGAAGAGGTCGATCTCGTCGACCTTCCGGCCGGCCATGGCCAGGGCTTTCTGAGCCGCGATATGGGTGGACTCCAGCCAGGTCAGGTCCTTGCGCGAAGCCAGGGCGATCGTGTCCGTGGCCTGGCCGCTCCCGGCGATCCGGACCACGGGTTTCTTCAGCTTCCGGGCCATGTCGGCCGGGCAAAGGACGACGGCCGCCGCCCCGTCCGTGATCGGCGAACAGTCCAGGATCCGCAGGGGGTCGGCGACGAGGACCGAGTTGAGCACCCCGTCCACCGTGATCTTGAAGGGGAACTGGGCCAGCGGGTTCCGCGAGCCGTTGTCGTGATTCTTGACGGCGACCATGGCCAACTGTTCCCGCGTCGTCCCGTAACGGTGCATGTGGGCGACCGCCATCATGGCGTAGAGCCCGGGGAAGGTCAAACCGTGGTAGCCTTCGTACTCCTGGTCGGCCGCCGTGCCGAGCGCGTAGGTCGCCTCGCATCCGGTGACGTCGGTCATCTTCTCGACACCGCCGACGAGGACGATGTCGCTCATCCCTGAGGCAACCTCGATGAAGCCCTGGCGGAGCGCCAGGCCCCCCGAGGAACAGGCCGATTCGACGCGGGCCGCGGGGACGGGCGTCCGGCCGAGATCGTCAGCCAGAAGCGAGGCGAGATGCTCCTGCCCGACGAAAAGCCCCGACGACATGCAGCCGACGACCATGGAATCGATCTTGTCCACTCCCGCGTCGTCGATGGCCAGGAGGGCCGTTTCGGTGAAAATCGTCCGGAGCGATTTCTCCCAGAGCTCGCCCCATTTGGTCATGCCGACGCCGATGATGGCTACGTCTCTCATCGCCGCCTCCTACCCCGCCTTCCTGATTTTGCGGCGATACTTGGCGTAAACGCCGTATTCGAGATAGACCTTGTTCGTGTCGAGGAGCGTCCGGGTCCGGGGAGCCAGGTCCCTCACCTCGTCGATGCGCTCGGTGACGCGGATGACGAAGGAGTCGCTCCCGGCCCCCGAGCCGTAGGAGACGAGGAGGATCATGTCGCCCGCCGCGGCGATGTCCAGTGTCGCCGTGAGCCCCAGCGGGGATGAGCCGGAATAGGTGTTGCCGAGCTTGGAGACGAGCCAGCCGGGCTCAATCTGTTTCTTGGTGAATCCCAGCATCTCCCCGACGCGCAACGGGAACTTGCCGTTGGGTTGATGGAAGACGACATACCGGAAATCGGCCGGTTTCATCCCGGCCTTGGACATGATGCCCCGGGCGGACCCCGTCACGTGGGCGAAATAGGCGGGCTCGCCCGTGAACCGGCCGCCGTGCTGGGGGTAGTACTGGTATTCCCGGCGCCAGAAATCCGGCATGTCGGTCGTGTACGAGTACGTCTCGAGGATTTCGGCCACGAGCCGTTCTTTCCCGAATAGGAACGCCGCCGCTCCCGCCGCGGCGGAGTATTCCAGGGCGTCGCCGGGAGCGCCTTGCGACGTGTCGGCCCCGACGGCCAGGGCGTACTTGACGGCCCCGGCCCGGACGAGGTTGAGGGCGATGAACATGCCTTCCGTCCCGGCCTTGCAGGCGAATTCGAGGTCGGCCGTGTGGACGGCGGGCGTCGCGCCGATGGCCTCGGCCAGGACGGTCCCGCTCGGCTTGACGGCATAGGGGTGCGACTCCGACCCGATATAGACCGCGCCGATCTCGCGCGGGTCGATCCCGGCCCGCTTCAGGGCGCGTTTCGAGCCCTCGACGGCCATGGTGATCGTGTCCTGGTCGGGGGAGGGAACCGATTTCTCCTCGAGCATCAGCCCTTTCTTGAAGCTCGGCGCGTCCGCCCCCCAGACCTTGGCGATCTCTTCGACGCGGATGCGGTTGCGAGGGATGTAGGCTCCGTAGCCGATGATTCCAGCCATCCGACCTCCTTCGGGGGAAACGGAACCCCCTCCGTTTTTTACAATAGTCGATTCTTCCGGCTGAGAAAATTATGTATAACCTACCTCTGAAGGCAAGTCAATCGGGAAAACGGGCCAGGCGGGTTGAACCTAGGGTTGATTTTTCGAAAAGGCTGGGATATACAAGATTTGTAGGAGGCAGGGATGCCCGGTAAATTGATCGGACTTCAAGAGGCGGCGGCGCTCGTCCCCGACGGAGCCACGCTCTCCATCGGCGGTTTCACCACCCAGCGCCACCCGATGGCCTTCGTCCACGAGCTCATCCGTTTGAAGAGACGGGATCTCTATCTCTTCGGCCATTCGCCGGGCGGCGACTGGGACATCCTCATCGGCGCCGGATGCGTCAAGCGGGTCGAGCTGGCTTACGAGGCCGACGAGGCCTTCAACACCGTCGGCCCGCGCTGGCGGCGGGCCGTCGAACGCGGGGAGATCGAGTGGGAGGACTACAGTAACTTCTCCATGGTCGCCCGGTTCACGGCCGGTGCCATGGGCATCCCTTTCATGCCCGTCCGCAGCCTCCTCGGAAGCGACGTCGTCCGGAAGGAAGCGTTGACGCCCGAGCAGAGGTCGGCCGACCCGCGGACGGCGGCGAAGAAGGCCCACGTCATGGATTCGCCCTTCGACCCGGCCGACCGGGTCGTCCTCGTGCCGGCCATCCACACGGAATTCGCCATCCTCCACGTCCAAAAGGCGACGGCCACAGGGATGGTCCGGATCGAAGGCCAGAGCTATGCCGACATCCAGCAGGCCCTCTGCGCCGACACGGTCATCGTCACGGCCGAAGAGATCGTCGAGGACGACGTGCTGCGCCGGACGCCGGAGCTCAACCCGATCCCTTTCTTCGTCGTCAAGCATGTCTGCCACGTCCCTTTCGGAGCCCACCCTTACGCGGTCTACAATTATTACGACTACGACCCCCTTCAGCTCAAGGAATACCACGACAGCGCCCGGGACGACGCCGCCTATCGGGCCTACCTCGATAAATACGTCTATGGGATCCGCGACCACCAGGCCTACCTCGAGGCCGTGGGCGGGGCCGGCCGGCTGAGCGGACTCAAGGCCTCCCCGGAGTTCGGCTACAGTCCCGACCTGAAGCGGAGGTTATGATCTCCATGGCCACAACGAAATATTCCCTGATGGAGCTGATGACCGTGATCTCCGCCCGCGAGGTCGCCGACGGAGAAGTCGTTTTCGCGGGCACGGGGCTGCCCATGCTCGGGGTCATGCTGGCCCAGAAAACCCACGCTCCGGGCTGCATCATCATCTTCGAGGCGGGGACTGTCGCCAGCCGCCTGGCCCACCTGCCGATGTCGGTCGGTGACCCGCGGGCCATGCACGGCGCGGCCGGCGCCGCCGGCCTCAACGAGGTCTTCACGTTCGTCCTGCAGGCGGGACGCGTCGACGTCGGCTTCCTGAGCGGGGCCCAGGTCGACCGCTACGGAAACATCAACAGCACCTCCATCGGCGCCGACCCGCGCCGTCCGGCCGTGCGTTTTTCGGGAAGCGGCGGCGCCTGCGACATCGCCTGCCTGGCCAAGCGGACGATCATAATCGCCAAGCACGAAAAGCGCCGTTTCCCCGAGAAGGTGGATTACGTCACGAGCCCCGGCTGGCTCGAAGGCGGCTCCAGCCGGGCGGCCTCGGGCCTCGTCCGCGGCGGCCCGGACGTCATCGTCACGACCATGGGCGTCATCCGCTTCCGCCGCGATACGAAGCTGCCCTACCTGGCCAGCTTCCATCCGGGACTCACGCCCCAAGCGGTGGCCGCGGAAACGGGGTTTGCCC
Organism: uncultured Eubacteriales bacterium; assembly: GCA_964652895.1. Classification (GTDB taxonomy): domain Bacteria; phylum Acidobacteriota; class Aminicenantia; order Aminicenantales; family Saccharicenantaceae; genus RBG-16-66-30. Next base: position 17,746 of record CAZZCH010000024.1, on the reverse strand, counting down.
TCGACGTCGGAGAGGCCGTGGAAACATCTCCGCCCTCGCCGGAAGAGTTGCGCATCCTGCGGGACGTCGTCGACCCGGAGCGGGTCTTTTTAAAATAGGCTCAGCCGATCCTGACCTTCCCCGCATAGGGGATGAAGCCGCGCGGCGTCTTGTCCAGAGTGAATCCGATAGGCTTAGTGAACATCGGGTCCTCGAAGAGATCCCTGAGGTAGGTATCGCGGAAGTTCGGGTGGGCGATGCTGGCGATAGCGAGGGCCTTCTCTCCCGCCGTCAATCCCCTCAGGTCGGCGATCCCGTATTCCGTGACGATGACGACGGGGTCGTAGGCCGACGCCGTCAGGCTCACCCCGGGGGGATGGACCTTGGCGATCTTGGACTCGCCCTTGTCGGTAACGCTCCTGAGGGCGATGATCGGCACTCCGTGGGCGGGGTCGTTCAAGGCCCGGACGAAATCCGGCTGGCCCCCGACCCCGCTGTAGTAGCGGCGGGCGTCGATATAATCCGCCCAGACGTTGCCGAAGAGGTCGACGCCCATGGCCGTGTTGACGGAGATGAACGGGCTGTTCATGCGGATGACATGGGCGGCGTTGGTGATCGTGCAGGGCCGCATTTGGACCCCGGCCCGCATGTGGACGAACTCGTAGAGCTCCTGGGAGCCCATGATCAGGGACGTCGTGCTGTAGCCCTTGTGCTGCTTTTTCTTCCGGTTGGTGACGATGCCGGACTTCTGGAGGACCATCAGCCCGTCGCCGTAGAGCTCGGTCTGGATGCCGAGGTCCCTGTAGCCGGCCTTGCGGATGGAGCCGACGACGGCGTCGGGGATCTGGCCGATGCCCGCCTGCAGGGTCACTCCGTCGCGAACGAAATGTTCGGCGACGAGCTCCCCGATCCTTGAATCCTCGGGGGGAAGGTTGTCGAAGTCGGGGCTCGGAAAGGCGTAGACGGGCTTGACGTCGTCGTCGTCGACGATGTAGTCGATCGACTGGGAATCGACGATCGCCTGCCCCTCAGTGAAGGGCATGCTGAAATCGAGCTCGGCGATGACGCATCGGGCCTGGTCGATGGCCGTGTGCATGACCTCGACGGACAGGCCAAGGCTCATTTCGCCGGTGACCTCGTGGGGGCGGACCTTGAAGATGGCCAGGTCCGGCGCGAACGGCCGTCCTTTGCCGATGATGCTGTCGAGGTTGGCCAGGGTACACGGCAGGTAATAGGCGCGGCCCTCGTTGGCCGCTTTTCTGACCTCGCCAGCCGAAAAAAGGGAATAGGTCATGATCCGGTCCTGTAGCCCTTTCTCGACGTAAGGCACCGGCCCCTGGAGCAGGATGTGAACCATGCGGATGAAAGGAAGCCGTGGGGTCCCAGCCTTGATGGCCGCGGTCAAAGATTCGATGACCGCCGTAGGCGTAGCCGCGTTGGACCCCAGATAACACGTGATGACGTCCTTGTCCTTGAACTCCCGGGAGATGACCTCCGCGATCTGGTCCAGCTTGATGGTCGTGGGTTGATCCACCATATCAGTGCTCCTCTAACGATCGTGAATCCCTATAGGGCAGCGAGATACTAGGATAACCAAATCCGGAACCGTAAACAAGCCCTCCGGCCCTGGACGAAAACCCGCGTCCTGTGCTAGACTGCCGCCGGGCATACGGCCGATGAGATTCGGGACCTTTGACATTTCCGTACACAACCACGGCTTTTTTCGCCTCGACGGCGGCGCCATGTTCGGGACTGTCCCCAAGGCGATCTGGTCGAAGCTCGCGCCCCCGGACGACGAGAACCGCATTCGGCTCGCCGCCCGTTCCCTCCTCATCCGGGCCGGGGCGCGCGTCTTCATGGTCGACGCCGGCATGGGCGACCGTTGGACGGAAAAGCTGCGGCACATCTTCGACATCCAGCCCCAGGCCGACGGCTCCGGCTTGGATCCGGCGAGCGTCACCGACATCATTCTCACCCATCTCCATTTCGACCACGCCCGGGGGATATTCCGGGCCCGGCCCGGGGCCGAGGTCGAGGCCGACCTCCGCTATCCCGAAGCCAGGGTCTACGTCCAGGCAGCCAACTACGAGAACGCCAAGAAGCCGAACGCCCGCGAACGGGCCAGCTACCTCGCGGAGGACGTCAAGCTCCTCGAGCGGACGCGGCTCGTCCTCACAACGGGCTCCCAGGAGATTTATCCGGGCCTCTGGGTCCACCGGGGGGACGGCCATACGCGCGGGCACCAGTGGGTCGAGGTCAAGGGCGACGGTTCCTCTCTCGCGTTCCCCGCGGACATCGTGCCGACCTCGCGCCACCTTCCGCTCCCCTACCTGATGGGCTACGACGTCTCCGCGGAAACCCTGCTCGTAGAAAAGGACGACCTCCTGAACCGGGCCGTCGCCGGAGGCTGGATCCTCGTCTTCGGTCACGACCCGGACGTAACGGCGGGCCGGATCACCCGGGACGAGAAGGGGCACTACGCCCTCGGCGAAACGTTGTCCCTGTAAGGCCCGGGCCTAGGCCCTGGCGTAAAGGTTGGATTTCTTGACGAGGCCGGCCGGCTGGTAAGACAGCTTGGCCGTTCTCAATCCGACTATCCCCATGTCCTGTTCCCGGTTGATGAACGTGAACGACGTCCATTCCCGGCGGACGAACTCCCGGTTGACCCACTGGGCCAGCCCGGCCAGGCCCGGATTGGCGATCTCGATCTGTATGACCGCGGTATCGCCGGTCAGGCGCATGCCCATGGTGAAGGCCTCGACCCGGCCGCCAACCTTGACGACGCCGCCCTTGAGATCGAGACGCTCGAACGAGGCCAGCGCCTGGACGATGGCCGTCTTCTCGGCCATCATGTAAGCGTCGGCGTTGGCCTTCCCCTCGAACCAGTCCTCGAGCAGCCGGACGCAGCCGGGGACGTCGCCGCAGGTCAAGGAGGCGTATTCGTGGGGGCAGGCCGACTCGAATTTCCTGATCCGGTTGCGCTTACCGTCGTATTTCTTGCCCCGCAGTTCTATCAGGTCCTCGACGCGGTAGATGAAGTCGAAGTTCGCGGGGTCCTCCTCGACGCGGAAGCCGGCGCCGTGGCTCCGGACGAACGGCTCGGGGACGCGCGACAGGCGGGGCGCGTGGCGGAGGCACGTCGCGATCGTCTCCGGGACGCGGTCCCCGCCGGTCGGGGGCAGGAAATACGGCGGCTCGAAATCAGGCTCGACGAGGACACAGAGATTGCCGTTGAGCAGAGTCCAGCGCGGGTGCTCGGAGTCCTTCCAGATGAAGATATTGGCGAAGTTCATCTCGCAGACGCCGGAGGGCTCGCGGTCGAGGTGCTCCTTGAAAACGTTCTGGTCCTCGAGGCCGACGGGCTTGAACTCGGGATAGACGGGCGCGCTCACGCTTTTTTTCTCAGCATGACCGTGCAGAGATCTTGAGGACAGCCTTCGCACCAGGAGGTCTTGCGCTTGGCCGGGAAGGTCGCGGGGATGTCTGTGCATTTTTCGAAGCCGTGGGCCTCGAAGAACCCGGGAATGATGGTTGCCAAATGGACGTCGCCCGGGGCTTCCGCCATGAGGGCCTCGACCAGGGCTTTGCCCAGGCCCCTCTTACGGGATCCCGGGTCGACGCCGAGGGCGCAGAGCTCGAGGCAGTCGGCATGTTCTTTAAGGGCGACGAGCCCGACGATCTCCCCCGCTTCGTCCGCGGTCCAGAGCCGGTCGGCCTCCAGGCCGGGATAATCCAGCTCCAGACTCCGGGCGACCTCGACGGCGCGCGGCACATCTTCCGGGCGGCATTTTCGGACGCGCATTTCCGTCCATTATACCACGCGCTCAACCAACCCGGGGCCAATCGAAACGTATTTCCCTTATCGGATCCTGCCTATTCTCAATCGCGATACTTATCGGGGATGAACATGTCAGCGAGAGGAGGGGCGATCAGGCATGTGCCCACGGCTGCTCCGCCGCTTCTCTTCTTATTCGTAGCGCAGAGCGTCAATGGGATTGGCCCGGGCCGCCTTGACGGCCTGGCGGCCGACGGTGAGCATGGCGATGAGGAAAGCTGCGGAGGCGGACAAAAGAAAGGGGCCGATCCCGATCTCGGCGCGGTAGGCGAACTTCCTGAGCCAGCCGTGCATGATGAGATAGGCGACCGGCCAGGCGGCCAGATTGGCCCAGGCGATGCACTTCAAGTATTCCCTGGTCAGGAGGGCGATGATGTCCCGGACCGAGGAGCCGAGCACCTTCCGGATACCCACCTCTTTCGTGCGCTGTTCGGCGGTGAAGGAAGCCAGGCCGAACAGACCCAGACAGGAGATGATGACGGCGAGGAGGGTGAAGGCGTTGAGTATCGTTCCCGTCCGTTCGGTGTCGCTGTAGCCGCTCTTCAGAACGTCGTCGAAGAAGGAATAGGCGAAGGGATGGTCCGGGATCAGGCGCTTCCAGGCCTCTTGGATATCCGCGATCGTGGCCGAGACGGAGCCGGGCGTGATCCTGACGGCGACATAGTTAGCGGTTGACGGAGCCAGGCGCAGGACGAGTGGCTCGATCCTTTGGCTGAGGGTCTGAAAATGGAAGTTTTTCATGACGCCGATGATCCTGTACGAGGCGTCTCCCTGTTTCAGCTCCCTGCCCACAGTTCCTTGCTGCCCCATCAGCCGGGCCATTTCCTCGTTGATCAAACAGGCGGACGCGGCATCCGCCGGATATTCCCGGGAGAAATCCCGGCCTTCGATGAGGTCGATTCGGAACGTGCTGAGGAAATCATAGTTGACCATGTTGGCGGAGAGTTCTCCGGGCTGACTCGGATCGCGGCCTTCCCAATGGAAGCCGGTCTGACGCCAGGAGAAATAGGGCAGCTGGGCCTGCATGCCGGTGACGCCGAGGATCCTTTGACTCCGCAGGAGTTCGTGCTTCAAGGCCTCGTAAGACGGCTGGCTTCCCCCTTTCATAGCTAACAGGACGAGATTATCCCTGTCGTAGCCCGTCCCGACGCGGCGGGTGAATCCTATCTGCTTGTGGACGACGAGGACGGCGATCATCAACAGGACGGACATGGAGAATTGGACGATGACGAGCGACTTTCTGAGCCGCGAGCTTTTCACGCCGGCCCTGAGTTCGCCTTTGATCACCTTGACCGGCTTGAAAGCCGACAGGAAGAGGGCCGGGTAGACGCCCGCCGCAAGCCCAGTGAGCAGGGCGAAGAAGGCGGCGAGGAGCATCAGAGGCCCGTTGCTCATGGCCAGGCCCTTTCCAGTCAGGGCATTGAAAGTGGGGAGAAGAAGGGCGGCCAGCAGCAGGGCGCCGCAGAACGCCACGAACGACAGGAAAAGCGATTCGCCCAGGAACTGGGAGACGATGTGCATCCGGAAGGCGCCGGATATCTTGCGCATCCCGATCTCCTTGGCCCGGTCGGCCGAGCGGGCCGTGGCCAGGTTGATGAAGTTGAACCAGGCGATGGCCAGCACGAATATCGCCGTTGCCGAAAATATGTAAACGTAGGCGATGTCCGAATAGAGATGGAAGCGTCGCTCCCGAAACGGCAACAGGCCGATCGTGTCTTTCTCGCCGCCGTGGGCCTGGATCACGCCCGCGATCTTCTTGTTGAGATCCTGCCAGCGGCAACCCGGACGGAGCTTGACAAAGGTCTGGGGGTAGAAGTCGTTCCATCGCAAATACCAGTCGCCAGCTGTCGAGATCCGAAAGGCCATGGGCACGATCATGTCGAATTGCAGGGTGGAGTTAGCCGGGACATTCTCGATGACTCCGCTGACCGTGAATTCGTGCTCGCGGTTCAGGATCATGGTTTTTCCGAGAGGGTCTTCGCCGGAAAAGTACTTCTCCGCCGTGGCCCTGGTAATGACGATGGAGTGGGGGTCGTCGAGCGCGGTGCGGGGGTCTCCCTTGAGGAAGGGAAAGGAGAAGAACTCGAAAAAGGACGAGTCCGCGATCCGGACCCCGTTCTCGTAGAATTTCTTGTCGTTGGCAGCGAGCATGTCGCCGCCGAAAAAATAGTGGAAGCGGACGGCGTCGGCGATCTCGGGGAATCCTTCCTTGAGGGTCGGACCGAGAAGCGTCGGAGTGGAGGTGTTCTCGAATTCCGAGAAGGCGAGCACCTGATAGATGCGATCGGCATCCTCGTGAAAGGCGTCGGAACTCAGTTCATCGAGGACCCACAGAGCGATGAGGAGACAGCAGGCGAAGCCGACGGCCAGGCCCGCGATGTTGATGAGCGAGTAACCCCAGTGCCGGCGAATGTTCCTCAGGGCGACCTTGGCGTAATTTCTGAACATGATGAAACTCCAGCAGAACTTATTGAAGATGAAGGGAGGCAGGGACCACAGGACTTGGCCCCAATACCAGCGACGGGCTCCGCCAGGCCCCCGTGCGGCGGCGATCTCCTCATGGATCTCCGAGAAATCGTTGAGGATCGAGAAGCGGTCCTCCTTGCGGGCGATCCTCGCCAATATCCAGGCGGCCGCCGGGGGCGGAGCGTCCCTTTTCCTTTTCATCGGGGTTCTTTCAGGCCGATGGCGACCTCGGAGATGCCTTCCCAGAGTGACTTCTGATAGTCCCGAACCTCCAGGAGTGCTTTTTTTCCGTCCTCCGTCAACCGATAGTAGGTCCTGCTCCGGCCACCCTTCTCTTGATAGAACGGGATTATGGTTTTGGAAACATACCCCTTCCTGAGAAGCTGATCCAGGGAGAAGTACAGGGAGCCCATGGAATAGTTCTTTTGGAGGGATTTTGAGACGCGCTTGTTGATCGTCACGCCGTAGGCGGTGTCCTTGAGCTTCCAGACGGCGATGAGGATCGCCTCTTCCAGCCGGGTGATTATGGCCATGGCGCCTCCGGTTTTATTAGATTCCAATATATAAGACGCGGAATAGTGGAAAAAGGTTTACTTGTCGTCCTCGGGCTTCGTCAAGGGAGCCACGTGTCATTGACAGCGCGACGCCGAATTGATTATAGTGAGATTTCTTTATCCCCTCAGGAGGTGCCCGATGTCGTTTTTCCGTAAATACCCTGCCAAGAAGGCCCTGTTCCTCGTCGCGGCCTTATTGGTCCTGGCCGCGATCCCCTTCGCCCAGCAGGCGAAGAAATCCAAGGTCCTTCAATCGACGAATCCCGAGCTCCGGCTCAAGGGCTTCGAGGACTACAAGGCCATGCAGCAGGCCTCGAAATTCAAGGACCTCAAGTGGCAGTTCATCGGCCCGACGAACGTCAGCGGCCGGGTGACCGACGTCGCCGTCGTCGCCCCCAAGGGCAAGAATTACACGATCTACGTGGCCACGGCGTCCGGCGGCATCTGGAAGACGGAGAACGAGGGCACGACCTGGGCCCCGATCTTCGAGAACTACGTCACGGCGGCCATCGGCGACATCGCCCTCGCCCCGTCCAATCCCCAGATCATCTGGGCCGGGACCGGCGAGCACAACATCTTCCGGAGCTCGCAGTCCGGCTGCGGCATCTTCAAATCGACGGACGGCGGCCTGACCTGGACGCTCATGGGCCTCGCCGACACCAACACCATCGCCCGGATCGTCGTCCATCCGACGAACCCGGACGTCGTCTACGTCGCGGCCGGCGGGCACGAGTGGACGAAGAACGCCGACCGCGGCGTCTACAAGACGACCGATGGCGGCAAGACCTGGGATAAGGTCCTCTACGTCAACGACGAGACCGGGGCCTACGACCTGGTCATGGACCCGCGCTCGAGCGACACCCTTTACGCCGCGATGTGGCAGCGGACCCGCAAGAAAGGGAACGATCCGCGCACGTTCGAGGACCACACGGGCAGCGGTATTTACAAGACGACAGACGGCGGCAAGACCTGGACGCCCATCAACGCCGGTCTCCCGGCGGTCCAATTCCGCGGCCGGGTTGGGATCGATCTCTGCCTGGCGCGGCCCGATGTCCTCTACGCCCTCGTCGACAACTACGAGCTGCGCGAGACGACCCAGGAGGAGCTGGAGAGTACCAGGGGCTACTACACCCCCGAGAAGGGCTTCATCAAGGGCGCCACGGTCTACAAGTCCGGTGACGCCGGCGCGACCTGGGTCCAGACGAGCGGCCTGACGCCCCAGCAAAAGGCGTTCATGCAGCAGCACTCCGGGACCTACGGCTGGGTCTTCGGACAGATCCGCGTCGATCCCAACGACGAGAACACCGTCTACATCATGGGCGTCCCCTTCAGCGCCTCGACCGACGGCGGCAAGACCTTCACCACGTTCCGCCGAAGCTACGGCGGCGACAACCACGCCCTGTGGATCGACCCCGACAACTCGAACTACCTGCTCAAGGGCTGCGACCAGGGGCTGGCCGTCTCCTACGACAAGGGCAAGAGCTGGCGCGCGTTCCAGGACGGACTCCCCGTCTGCCAGTTCTTCAACATCGCCTATGATATGGCGACGCCGTTCAAGGTCTACGGCTCGATGCAGGACCACGGCAGCTTCCGGGGTAAGGTCGACCTCAGCCTGGGACGGGACAAGATCCCCGCCCAGGAGTTCGAAAGCGCGCCGGGCGGAGAAGGCTCCAACCAGGCCATCGACCCGACGAACCCCGACATCGTCTATTCGGCCGGCTTCTACGGGACGATCTCGCGGTCCGACTATGCCCAAGCCGGCGGCTTTCGCGGCTTTCCAGTTTCAAAGAACCTCCTCCCGGCCGTCTATGAGAACGAGCCGCCGCTTCGCGGCCAGTGGCTGGCCCCGTTCATCCTTTCCCCGCACAATCCGAATATCGTCTACCACGGCATGCAGTATCTCTTCCGGTCCCTCGACCGGGGCGACACATGGGAAAGGATCAGTCCCGACCTGACGACGAACGACCCGGCGATGAGGGGCGATATCCCTTATCAAACTCTTTTTGCCATCTCCGAATCGCCGCTCAAGTATGGCCTGATCTATGCCGGGACCGACGACGGGCGGTTGTGGATCACCAAGGACGGCGGCAAGGCGTGGCAAGAGATCACGGCCGGCCTGGCCCCGGGCAAGTGGATGTCGCGCGTCGTCGCCTCCGCCTACGACCTGGGCACGGTCTATCTCACTCAAAACGGCAAGCGCGACGACGACTTCACGCCCTACGTCTGGAAGTCCACGGACTACGGCAAGACCTGGCAGAACCTCTCCAAGGGCATCCCCGTCGGCCCGGTCAACGTCATCCGGGAGGACCCGGTCAACAAGGACATCCTCTACGTCGGCACCGACATGGGCGCCTATGTCACGACGGACGGAGGCAAGACCTGGATGGCGCTCGGCGGGAACCTCGCGACCGTCTACGTCCATGACCTGATCATCCACCCGCGCGACAACGTCATCGTCATCGCGACGCACGGCCGCGGCATGTGGGCCCTCGACGCCAACACGGTCAACAACAAGTCCGCCCGCCGGCGGTTTAATTACGAAGATTAAGATGACGCGGCCGGACGGCGCGGCGGCCGCCGGTCCGGCAAGGATCATCGAGATCGACGGCATCGGGCCCGTCCTTTTCGAGAAGAGCCGCCGGGCCCGCGGCATCGGCCTGACCGTCCGGGCCTCGCGGGGCGTTCGGGTCGCCGTCCCGGCGCGCGTTTCCTTCGAAGAGGCCCGCCGGGTCGCCCTCACCAAGCTCGTCTGGATCCGGCGGACGCTCAGGCGAATCGAGCGCGCCAGGGACCGCTGCGGCGAAGCGGTCCTCGCGGCCGAACGCCTCGATCGCCGGACGGCCCGCGCCTTCCTCGCCGAGCGCCTGGCCACGCTGGCCGAGGAACACGGCTTCGCCCCCGGACGGCTGAGCGTCCGGAACCAGAGCACGCTTTGGGGCAGCGCCTCGCCCTCGGGCCGCATCCAGCTCAACGCCTACCTGGCCGTCCTGCCGCAAGAGCTCTCCGATTACGTCATCCTCCACGAGCTCGTTCACACCCGCGTCAGGGGCCACGGCCGGGCGTTCTGGGCCGAGCTCGGGCGGCATTGTCCGGACGCCCGCCGCCGCCAGGCCCGGCTGCGAGAATATTCCCTGGTGCTATTTTGACCCCACAAATGCTATAATCGCTCTCTTGCTTATGGCCCTTTACGCCCGCGACATCAACTTATAAAAAGCCTTCAAGGAGGACCCGCCCATGTCATTCCCCATCACTGCCCGCCGGGCCGCCGGAATCGCGGCCGCCGCGATTTTCGTTTTCGTCTCTCTGGCCGCCGGCGCCGAGATGAAGAAAGCCGATAAGGCCAACTACGACCTGGCCTCCCGGTGGGTGCCGGCCAAGGTCGGCAAGCTCGTCTTCGACATTTCCGTGAGCCCTCACTGGCTGGGGACGGGCGACCGCTTCTGGTACACCTACGAAACGAGCCAGGGACGGAAATGGTATCTCGTCGACCCCGTGGCCAAGACGAAAAGGCCGCTCTTCGACAACGCCAAGATGGCCGCCGCTCTGACCCGGATCCTGCTCGCCCCCTACGACGCCCAGCACCTGCCCATCAAGACGATCAAGTTCATCAAGAAGGACACGGCCCTCCAGTTCGAGATCGAGGTCCCCAAGGACAACGACATCTCCCTCAACGGCAAGATCGTCAAAGCCTCCGAGATCGCCAAGGAAGAGGTCAAGGAAGTGGTCGAGGATAAGGAGAAAGAGAAGGAGAAGGAGCAGGACACCCAGAAGAACAAGGACAAGGAAGCCGAGAAGCCCAAGGAGCCGGAGAAGAAGACCAAGACCTTGGCCTTCACCTACGAGCTCGCGAGCGGCAAGCTCGTCCTGCTCGAGGACTACAAGGAGCCTCTCAAGCGGCCCCGCTGGGCCTCGGTTTCGCCCGACGAAAAAACGGTCATCTTCGCCCGGGGCCACAACCTCTTTATGATGGACGCCGCGAGCTTCGAGCTGGCCAAGAAAAAGGCCGACGACAAAGCCGTCAAAGAAGAGCAGTTGACCACCGACGGCGAGGAACATTACAGTTACGCCCGCTCCATCAACGACGAGGACAAGAAGGGGTATCAGAAGGACGAAAAGGACCGCAAGGACTTCCGGACGCCGGCCGTCGGCATCGTCTGGTCCAAGGACTCGAAAAAGATCGCCCTCATCCGCGACGACGAGCGCAAAGTCGCCGACCTCTGGGTCATCAACTCCCTAGCCAACCCGCGGCCGACGCTCGAAACTTACCGCTACGAGATGCCCGGCGAGGAGAACCAGCCCCAGCCCGAGATCCTCGTCTTCGACCTGGCCACAAAGGGCAAAGTCAAGGTCAAGGCCGAGAAATTCAAGGACCCGACGCTCAACATTTTCACGGCGCCCCGCAAGGCCCTCGACCGGGAACGTGAGAATCCCGTGCCGGCCCAATGGCTCTCGGACACGACGGACAAGCTCTATTTCGGCCGGCAGACCCGCGACCTCCACGGCTACGAGGCCTGCCTCGCCGACACGGCCACGGGCGAGGTCAAGGTCCTCATCGAGGAACGCCTCAACACCTACATCGAGTTCCAGTCTCTCCAGCTTCTTGGCGGAGGGAAAGAGATGATCTGGTGGTCCGAGCGCGACGGCTGGGGCCATTACTACCTCTACGACAGCGAGGGCAAGATCAAGACGCAGCTCACCTCCGGCGAGTTCGTAGGCGAGGGCATCGAGCAGGTCGACGAGAAGGCCCGCGTCCTCTACTTCTCGGCCTGCGGCCGGGAGCCGGGCGAAGACCCCTACTACACGCACCTCTACCGGGTCAACCTGGACGGCTCGGGCCTCCGGCAGCTGGACAAGGGCGACGCTTCGCACTCCGCCGCCATGAACGACCCGGCTCGCTATTTCATCGATAATTTCTCCCGCGTCGACCAGGCGCCGAAGTCGGAGCTCCACGATGCCGCCGGCAACCTCCTCCTCGAGCTCGAGGCGACCGACGTCACGTCCCTGCTCGCGGCCGGATTCAAGTATCCCGAACCCTTCAAGGTCAAGGCCGACGACGGCATCACCGACCTATACGGCGTGATGTACAAGCCCTTCGACTTCGACCCGGGCGTCAGATACCCGATCATCGCCTATGTCTATCCCGGGCCCCAGACGGAAAGCGTTTCTAAGACGTTCGTGCCGCGCAGCTCGAGCATGGCTCTGGCCCAACTCGGCTTCGTCGTCATCGAGGTCGGCAATCGCGGCGGCCACCCGTCCCGATCCAAGTGGTACCATAATTTCGGCTACGGCAACCTCCGCGACTACGGCCTGGCCGACAAGAAGCGGGCCATCGAACAGCTGGCCGCCCTCCACCCCTTCGTCGATATCGACCGGGTGGGCATTTTCGGGCACTCGGGCGGCGGCTTCATGTCCACGGCGGCTATGCTCGTCTACCCCGATTTCTTCAAGGTCGCCGTATCGTCCTCCGGAAACCACGAAAACAACGTCTACAACCGCTGGTGGAGCGAGAAGCACCACGGCGTCAAGGAGGTCGTGGACAAGGACGGAAACGTCAAGTTCGAGTACAGCATCGAGAAGAACTCCGAGATCGCCAAGAACCTCAAGGGGCACCTTCTCATCACGACCGGGGACATCGACAACAACGTCCACCCGGCCAACACCCTGCGCCTGGCCGCGGCCCTGATCAAGGCCAACAAGCGCTTCGACTTCTTCATCTTCCCCGGCCAGCGCCACGGCTACGGCGACATGAACGACTACTGGTTCTGGATCCGGGCGGACTATTTCGCCAAGTACCTCCTCGGCGATTTCTCGCAAACGGTCGACCTCATCGAGCTCCAGCGCGAGAAGGAACAGAGCGGAGACAAAAAGGGCCGGTAGGCTCGGCGATCGATGATTTTCCAGGGGGGGGGCTCGGCCCCCTTTTTATTTCGTTCATCCCACTTTTATGCGGGTTGCCGGATACAGGGATAGGCCGCCGCAAGGGATAGATGTGTCATTTACGATGTGATATATAGAAGTCATGAATGGAGGTACGAAATGAGGATTTCACGCCCCGTGTCTCAGGGCATTAAGTCATGCGTTCCGGGATTTCTTGTTTTGGGACAGCTGTTTATTTTTCCCATGCGCGCGCCCGCCCAGACCAGAATCGAGTCCACGGACCCGGCGCTGCGTTTGAAGTGGTTCGAGAAGCACGTGGCCATGAAGGAGACCTCTCCCTTCAAGCAAATGGCCTGGCGCAGCCTCGGGCCGGACATCATCAGCGGACGGTGCACCGATATCGCCGTTCCTGAAGGCGATAAGCACACCATCTATGCGGGCGCGGCATCCGGAGGGCTCTGGAAAACGGTCAACTCCGGCATCACCTGGGAACCGATCATGGAGGACTTCCCCACCGGCTCCATCGGCGACATCGCGGTGGCGCCGTCGAACCCGAATATCGTGTGGGTGGGAACCGGCGAGGCCAATATTTTCCGGTCTTCCGTTGCGGGAATCGGGATCTACAAGTCGATCGACGCGGGAAAGTCCTGGCGGCACATGGGTCTGGAAGACACCTACACCATCGGCCGGATCGTCATTCACCCGACGAATCCGGATATCGTGTACGTCGCGGCTTCGGGCCATGAATGGACCGACAATCAAGAGCGGGGCGTCTTCAAAACCACCGACGGCGGCCGGACCTGGACGAAAATCTTCTACATCGGTGAAAGAATCGGAGCCTGGGACCTGGTCATGGATCCCGAGAACAACGAGACGATCTATGCGTCCATGTGGAACCGGATCCGCCGGCCGTGGAGCGACCCGGTTCCCAGCCCGGGGGACGGGATCTTCAAGAGCACGGACGGCGGCCTGAACTGGAAGCAGCTTACCGAGGGGCTGCCCGATACGAAACGGACGGGGAGAATCGGCATCGACATCGCCAGAAGCAATCCCCGGGTGTTGTATGCTTTTATCGACAACCACAATCCCGGCCGGCTGCCCAAGCCGGGAGAGCGGGATCCTTATGGAAGACTGAGAACCGGGCGGGTGCTCATAGGTTCGGAAGTCTACCGCTCGGATGATCGAGGCGAGTCCTGGAAAAAAGTGAGCCCCAACATGGATGGTTGGGGAGGGACCTACGGCTGGGTATTCGGTCAGATCCGGGTCGATCCCAACGATGAGGACACCATCTACATCATGGCCCTGGGCCTTTCAAAATCGACCGACGGCGGGAAAACATACCGGACGCTCAACTATCCGGAGCTGCACGGCGACCATCACGGCCTGTGGATATGTCCCTACGATTCGAATTATCTCATCAACGTCAATGACGGCGGCGTGAACATATCTTATGACGGCGGGGAGACCTGGAGGGATTTTCACAGGAATATGAACCTGGGGACCTTCTACAACGTGGCCTATGACATGGAGAAACCGTTTAATGTGTACGGCTCTGTTCAGGATCACCCGACTTTTCGGGTCAATGTCAGCTATGGGCTTCGCGCGAAACGGGGAGAACCGCCCCTGATCACACACTGGGAGACCGCCCCTGGTGGAGAGGAAACCCACATCGCGGTCGATCCCACCAACCCCTATATCATTTACTCTGCTTCGAAATCGCAAACCGACCGGCTGAGCCGGTCCGAATACAAACCGGGTCTCAACGGAATGTGGACCAGCACGGAAATCAACCCCAAGGCCGAGGCGGGCGGTCCCCCGCTGCGCTCCAAGTGGCTGGTCCCGATCATGCTTTCCCCCCACAATCCCAAGGTCGTCTACTACGGGATGCAGTACCTGTTCCGTTCCGGCGATATGGGTGAGACCTGGAAAAAGATCAGCCCCGATCTGTCCTACCGGAATCCTGAATGGGTTGGGGAGAGTCAATACGCCATTCCCCACCAATGCTTGACCACCATCTCGGAGTCGCCCTTTCAATACGCCTTCATTTATGTCGGAACCGATGACGGCAAGGTCCATGTCACCAGGAACGGGGGCGAAACATGGACGGACATCACCGCGGGTCTGCCCTATAACAAGACCGTTTCGCGAATCGTCGCCTCAAAATACGACGAGGGGACTGTTTATCTGACCCTCAACGGCCGCAAAGACGACGACTTCGCCGACTATGTCTACAAATCCGCGGACGAAGGCAGGACTTGGGCGGACATCTCCGGGAACATTCCCGGAGGGCCGGTCAATGTGATCCGGGAAGACCCGAGGGATCGTGACATCCTGTACGTGGGCACGGATCTCGGAGTTTACGTGACCGTCAACGGCGGATCGGAATGGCATGTGCTGGCCAACGGCCTCCCCACTTGCTATGTCTGGGATCTCATCGTGCATCCCAGGGACAACGCGCTGGTCATCGCGACGCACGGGCGGGGCATGTATGTGATCGATGACGTCACCCCGATCCAGGAGCACGGAAAATAAGCTCACCATCCCCGTCGATGACGCCCGCGCCATGGAGGCGGAGATAATCTGGATGGAAATCCGGTCTTGATCTGCGTTTAGGAAATTCCTTTTTTTACGCGGCATGGATCTGCCGGTTTCGGGCTCAGAATCAACCTTCCCCTTCACAAAATAAGGATATCCTGGCCGCGGGCATGTGCCAACGGCCCCAATGCCGACGGGTGGGGGCCTCCGCCGAAGGCGGGGGAACCGTCGGGACAGGTTCCCAGGGGTCCGGGGGGCTAAGGGCGATATCCTTCGCTAAGCCGAATAGAGGACTTCCTCGAAATCGGGAGAAGAATCTTTGTTTTCGCCCCGATTTGTTATAAAACAATGTCCAAAAGGCGGTGCCCGCCCATGACAGACAACGCGTCCGTCCCCCCGACATCCAAGGGAGCGCCGACCCGTCATTACGGGATGGTCGCCCTTATCATGCTGACCTTCTTCGTCATCTCGCTCCTGACCAACATCATCGGACCGCTCGTCCCCGACATCATTAAGAGCTTCGAGCTCAGCCTGACCCTTGTCGCCCTTCTCCCCTTCGCCTTTTTCATCGCCTACGGCTTCATGTCCATCCCGGCCGGCATGCTCCTCGAACGCTACCGGGAGAAGACGGTTATGATCTGCGCCTTCGCCCTGGCCTTCGCGGGAGCACTCCTCTTCTCGGCGTTCCCCCGCTATCCGACGGCCATCGTCTCGCTCTTCCTCATCGGGGCCGGGATGGCCGCCCTCCAGGTGGCCATCAACCCCCTGCTGCGCGTCGCCGGAGGCGAGGAACATTACGCCTTCAACTCCGTCCTCGCCCAGCTCTTCTTCGGCGGGGCCTCCTTCCTGAGCCCGTTCATATACACGTACTTTGTCCGGAACCTTGGCCAACCCGGGGGCGAAAGCAAACCGCTTATCGGCATGATGTCGAGGCTCGTGCCGCCCAATCTTCCTTGGGTGGCGGTGTATTGGGTCTTCGCCGTCCTGGTCGTCGTCATGATCATCGTCCTGGCCGCCGTCCGATTCCCCGTCGTCGTCAGGAAAGAAGAGGAACGGGCGGGCGCTTGGGCAACTCATAAAGCCCTCTTCAAGAACAAGACCGTCATCCTCTACTTCTTCGGCATCTTCGCCTACGTCGGAACGGAGCAGGGCGTGGCCAACTGGATCTCGCAGTTTCTCCTGGCCTACCACAAGTACGATCCGCAGACCGTCGGGGCGGGCAAAGTGTCGCTTTTCTGGGGACTGATGACGGTCGGCGGCATCCTCGGCCTCGTCCTGCTCAAGTTCCTGGACAGTCGCAAGGTCCTCCTGGGCTTTTCCGCAGCCGCCCTTGTCTTCCTGACCCTGGCTTTGTTCGGGCCCGGACCGCTGGCCCTGGTCATGTTCCCGCTCATGGGCTTCGCCGCTTCGGTGATGTGGCCGATCATCTTTTCGCTCGCCCTGAACTCGGTCTCGAGCCACCACGGCTCTTTTTCTGGAATCCTGTGCACGGGCATCATCGGCGGGGCGCTCGTACCGCTCGTCATCGGCCGCCTGGGTGACCTTTTCGGCCTGCGGCACGGGATGCTTATCCTCTACCTGACCCTCGGCTACATCCTGTCGATCGGCCTCTGGGCCCGGCCGCTTATCGCCAACGAAACGATCGCCATGAAGAAGAAAAAAGAGGCGGCGTGAGCGACCCGGCTGTCATCGGCGTCGACCTCGGCGGGACGAACGTCCGGGCCGGCATCGTCGATGGGGGCCGTCTCGCCGACGTCCGTTCCGTCGCCGTCAGGAGTCAGGGTTCCGAGCGGGACGTCCTCGAGGACATGTTCGGCGCCATCGACGCGGTCATGCGGAAGGACGTGGCCGGGATCGGCGCCGGAGTGCCCTCGGTCATCGACCTCAAGGCCGGGATCGTCTACGACGTCCAGAACATCCGCTCCTGGAAAAAGGTGCCCCTCAAGGCCCATCTCGAGGAACGTTACGGTCTTCCCGCTTATGTCAACAACGACGCCAACTGCTTCGCGGCGGGCGAGAAATACTTCGGCAAGGCGAAGCCCTTCGACCACGCCGTCGGCCTGATCCTCGGGACGGGGCTCGGGGCCGGGGTCATCGCCAACGGCCGGCTCTACTCCGGCGCCAACTGCGGGGCGGGCGAGTTCGGTATGCTCCCCTATCTCGACCAGAACTTCGAGGCCTACGCCAGCGGCCAGTTCTTCGAACGCGTCCACGGCGTCACCGGCCGCGAGCTCTCCGGGCGGGCGGAGCGGGGCGACGAACGCGCCCTCGCGATCTTCGCCGAGTTCGGCGGCCATCTCGGCGAGGCGGTCAAGGCCATCTGCTACGCCGTCGACCCGGAGGTCATCGTCCTCGGCGGGTCGGTCAGCCGATCCGCCCGGTTCTTCCAGGCGGCCATGTGGGACGCGTTCCAGTCCTTCGCCTATTCCATCACCAGGGAACGGCTGAAGGTCGAGGTCTCGGAGACCGAGAACATCGCCATCCTCGGCGCCGCCGCCCT
>CAZZCH010000023.1:0-45113 GCA_964652895.1 uncultured Eubacteriales bacterium | reverse complement strand
TCTCTTGAAATTGGTACGTGTCCCCAAGAATCGGGTGATACGTGTCCCCGGATTCGATTAGCTAGCTTTTTTCGCAACCAAGGGCGGATGCCCCGGAAGGGGAGTCCGCCCTTTTTTATTTTCGGGGGGGATTTCCCTCCCCTTTTCTGCTTAATATGGATATAATGGGTTTATAAAGGATAAAAAGCATGTTCTCCACCTATACAGCCAAGTACACCAAGATCAAAACAGGCTATATGGGCCAGCTTGTCGAGTGGCCGGAGGTCGTGACAGAGGGAAAAACCCTCGAAGAATGTCGGGCGATGCTCCAAGACGCTCTTCATGAGATGATATTGGCCTATCGCCACCAGAAAAAGGAAATTCCCGTGGGCGGCGGGCTGCTGGAGCATATTCCCGCTCAGATCTAGATGTCTGTCAAACGGCGGGATCTCATCCGCTACCTCGAAGAAAACGGTTTTGTTCTCCTTCGCGAAGGCAAGAGCCATTCCATTTATACGAACGACAAGAAGACAATCCCCGTGAAGAGGCATAAATCCTTAGATAGGATAACGGCCAACGAACTGTGCAAGCAGGCCGGCGTAAAACCAAAGTATTGAGTGTTCAGCCGTCCTAACCGATAATCCGCCCGCCGGATTTCGAGTTATTGACACCTGTCCGCGGGTGGCATATCATGGGTTCGTGATGGGAAGGGTCAATTCCGAGCTCGAAGGGAGTGGGTCCCGCGCTGTGCAAAAAAGAAATTTCCTATCAATTATGGGTCCGATCCAACCCGCAAATGTTACCTACGGACGCGTCGCATTTCTTAACGTAGGGATCATGGCTGCACCCCGGCTCTTAGCGATTCTCATCGGCGTAGGATCGATCGTTTCCATTGCCGCTGCGCAAAGCGGCTCGCTGACCGAAATATATCGGACCGGACGCGTGAAACTCGTGGAGGAAGTGCGCGTTTCGGATGAAGCTCTTCCCCGGGACGCCGGCTTCCAGAATCCCCGGGGGATAGCGATCGACGCCCAAGGCCGGATCTATGTTGCCGACGCGGGCGCCGAGCATCTCAAGGTTTTCGGACCGGACGGCAAATTCGTCCGGACGATCGGCCGGAAAGGCCAGGGGCCGGGCGAGTTTCAAGGGCCCGAGTTCGTCGAAATCGGCAGCAGCCGCATTTTTGTCTGGGAGGCCATGAACCGCCGGATCTCGATTTTCGACGCGGAGGGGAAGTTCCTCGCCTCGGCTCCTTTCTCTCCAGGCTCCTTCGGAGTCTTCATCCGAATGAGAGTCCTCCCGGATGGTCGCCTGATCGTCCACTACGAGCGCGGCCTTTCCAGCGGCGTGGAAGATCGCGTCCCGGATCGACAGACCCACGTGATCGAGCTCTTATCGCCGGATGCCAGAGCCCCTCGGACGCTTTTAGAAAAAGAGGTCAAGTCAAGCCGGCTGGTCTGGAACCCCGAATACAATGCCAATGTCAGGGTTCCTTTCCCTTATCATCCGACGCTCAATATGGAAGTCACGACGGCCGGCGTCCTGGCCGTCGGATATAGCGAAAAATACATGCTCGAAATTCACAGCCCGGACAAAGGGCGCTCGGGCGCGTTCGTCCGTCCTTATTCGCCTATTCGTTTATCCGAGAAAGATGAACAGGATCATTTCGGGCGATTCCGGATGACGGTTTTCAAGGACGGGTTGAAGACCATCCTTCCCAAAGCCCCTGAGGTGATACTAAAGAACACGGAATTTCCTGAAAAGCTTCCCCCGTACCGGGGTATCATTGCCGACGGCGAAGGCCGGTTCCTGGTCCAAGTTTACGTCGAGAGCCGGGCGACGAATATTTTCGACGTCTTCGATCCGAAGGACGGATTCGTCTCCAGAATCACCGTCGACGGAGCGGATATCGATCATTCCTTCTCCGTCTCGCTATCCAACCGGTTCTCCGGCCGATATCTTTGGCGAATCGAACGGGACGAAGAAGGGTACGCCTCTCTCGTGAAATACCGCCTTACCGCCGCCCGATAGCACTCCCAGATATCGCAAAACGCTATTCTCATAACACCGTAATAAATCCCGGTGACTTTAACGGTGGGGCTACACCCGTTCCCATTCCGAACACGGAAGTTAAGCCCGTTCGTGCCGATGGTTAAGAAACATTTCCCGTACGGCCAACGAGCAGGACCTCAAGGACGCCTTCGCGGCGTTCGGAGAGGTTTCCAGCTCCTCGATCATCAAGGACAAATTCTCCGGCGAGTCCCGCGGTTTCGGCTTCGTTGAGATGCCGAACAAGGAAGAGGCGGAGAAGGCCATCAGCGGCCCAAACGGCGTCGACCTCAAGGGCCGTCCCCTGACGGTCAACGAAGCGCGGCCCCGCACCGACGGCCCCCGCACGGGCGGCGGCGGCGGCCGGTACTGATCGCTAGGGGACATATCGGGGACATGTACCTTTGGTACGTGTCCCCAGATTAGCGTGTCCCCGAGTTGATCGACTAAGAACGCAAAGGGCGGATGCCCCAAAGGGGAGTCCGCCCTTTTTTATTTTCGGGGGTTTCCCCCCTTTTTCTCTCGAAAAACTGTTTTTGCTTCCTGTCAGCCTCCCCTTCAATCGCTTTCCGCTTCATACCCCAATGCCCGGTAGCCGGCCAGCCTCTTCTTGAACATGCGCTCCAGCATCGGGACTTTGAGGTCGACGTAGTCATAGATTCGCACCTCACGCTTGCTGTAGTGGAGGCGGTGAAGGCGGCCGGAATACTGCACGAGGGTCCCTTTCCATGAGATCGGGAGAGTCAGGAAAAGGGTGTCTAGGCGGGCGTCATCGAAGCCTTCGCCGAGGTAGCGGCCTGTCGCGATAAGCAGGCGCTCTTCGTCGTCGCCGATCGCCGTGAGCCGCTCCGCCAGCTCGTGTCTCTGTTTTTGCCCCATCCCACCCTTGAAAACGATGACGTTCTTCACGAGCGTCCCGAAGCGCTCAACGAACATGTCAAGATGATCTCGGCGCTCGGTGATCAGTACGGGCGAGCGCTTTTCGCGTGCGATGCAGCGCATGACGTCTTCGAAGATCATGTCATTCCGGGCTTTGTCGCTGATGAGGAGGTCGTAGATTTCCTGGATGGCGGGTTTCTCGGGAGAGGTCCGCGGCAGGGCGAATCTTGTGCGGCGCAGGACGACCTTATGGCCGAACGGCTGGGCCTCGGTCCCCTGCTTCGCGCTGACGAGGAATCTCGCAGGCCCGCACTGCATGAAGATGATCGGATGATGGCCGTCCTTGCGGGTCACGGTCGCGGTAAGCCCGAGCACGTACTTGGCCCCGCACCGGCGCGCGACTTGTTCGAAGGACGCGGCCGGGATGTGATGGCATTCGTCGACGACGAGGTGGCCGTAGCCCTGGACGATATCATCGACCACGCCCTTCCGGTACAGGCTCTGGATGAGGGCGATGTCGACACGCCCGCTCGGCTTGCGCTTTCCCGAGCCGATGAGGCCGATGTCCACGGGCGCGAGGCCGAGGAACGCCTTGAGCTGTGCGGCCCATTGATCGAGGAGCTGGCGGCGATGGACAAGGACGAGCGTGCTCACGGAGCGCGCGGCGATCATGCGGGCGGCAACCACGGTTTTCCCGAAGGCTGTGGCGGCGGCGAGGACGCCGGTGTCATATTTAAGGAGCGAGCCGACAGCTTGCTCCTGCTCGGGGCGGAGCGTGCCTGTAAAGCGGAGGGAAAGCGGAGGCGAGATCGGGGCACCGGCGGTGCGTTGATCGCTGATGGTGACTTTAACGCCTAAGGACGCGAGGAACGCGACCGCGTCCTCGAGGCAGCCGCGCGGCAGGGCGATGTGGCGGACGTAGTCCTCCGCGCATGAGATGATCCGCGGCTTGCCAAACGTCGAGAGGCGCAAGGCCTGGGCCTTGTAAAACTCGGGGTTCTGGAACGAGGCGAGCCGGATGAGGCGCGATTGGAGGGCGGAGGTGAGGTCCTCCTTCTCGATGTAGATCATGTTGGCGAGGATGAGCGGAATCTCAGGCGGGAACGGACCGCGGAGGGCGCGGTCGGCGTAACGGGAGCGGCGGGAGGGAAGCGCACGCCAGGGCTCGATCTCGTCTTCAGCGTCGTCGGTCGCGGGTAGCCGAATGCCGATGACATTGCCTTTGCGTGCGGCTTCATCGATGAGGCGCTCGACTATGGCGCGGGTGATGCGCTGGAGGGACGAGAGATAGGCCCACTGATCGGGGATGGGCGCGCGGTTCTCGTCGATGAAGAGGCTGTTGCCGGCGGCGGCGGCGTGGTGTTGGAGCGGGAGGGCGATGAGGTTGCCGAATCCCCCGTCGGGCATGGTGTCTTGGTTGGGAAAGAGCCGGTCATACGAATCGAGGCCAATCTCGGGGCAAGAGTCGAGGGCCTCGGTGAGAAGGAGGCAGCCGAGGCGGCGGGCCGTAGAGGCTAGGATAGGCTCGGAGAAAAAGATCCAGGCATGGGCGCCCTCGCCGGAGCGGGAGCGCTCGAAGGCGACGGGGACGCCGAGGCGGCTGCAGGCGTGGCGGAATGCGGAGATATCGACGGGCCAGTGCGCCTTGTCGAAATCTGCGGCCAGGAACCAGCATGTCTCGTCGAGGAGAAGCGGGTAGACGCCCATGACGAAATCGCGTTTGGAGGGGAGGGCAGGAGCGGAGGCACAGGAAGCGGCGGTGGCGACGGCGTCGGCAGACATGGCGCCTGGGGCTTGACCGGAAGCGACAGATGCGGACATGCCGCGAGGAGGCTCGGTTCCGAAGAGATGTCGGAAAACTGCGCGATCAGAGATGGGGACAAACTCCCTGGCCGTGCAGGCCGCGCACCTGACCTGCGGGCGGCGGCACAGACCTCGAATCCAGTCGTTTTTGCAGACGGGCTGGTAGCCGGACTTCCCGGTCTTCGAGCTTACCCAGCGAAGTGCGTAAAGATCTTCGCGCCCCTTGAAAAGGAAGCGGAAAAAGGCGATCTTGTCAGGGAATGGAGACGATCCGGTCACGGAACGAGCGGCGATAGAGGTGTCATCTGCTGGAAATAAAGTTGGCGTCGCAACAAACCGCTTGGCTGCATCCTCCGCGACTCGCGGCACCCTCGCTTCCCTGTCCTGCCGCAACCGCTCTATCTGCCCAAGGATCTCCTCCCGCCTCGCCTCGAGCTCCTTGAGCTGCTGTTCGAGGTCTTGTAGTTGGCGGTTGGCCTCTTTATCAGGCAATCAACGTCTCCGCCTCGGCCATTACGTTATGCGGCTTCGAGTCCCAACGTGGACGCTCTTGGGTTCATGCCCAGATATTCCTAACTTCGTACTTGATTCCGGATTTACCGAAGAATGCTTCCAGTTCAGCCTTTCTCGCAAACGGGATCATCACACATCCTGAGGTGAGTTTTTCGCCGCCCAGCTTCTGCAGAATCCCCTGGTACCTATAGTTTTTCGCCGTCCTCGCATAGAATTGCCGATTGATTTTTGCTTTCTGTTTTTGGCTCAACGAGCTCAGTCGGAACGAATAGAGCCGATAAGGTTGCTGCTTGAGCAGGGCTGCCGCCGACACCTCCTGGAATTCTCGAAGAAAAAGGAGGCGTCCCTCTCTCAAGACGTTTTGTAGCAACCCCGAATCGGTCCCAGTCAACTCTCGTGAAGTCCTTATCGTAGGCTGGATCCTCCTGCCGATCTTCTCCTCGAGCGCGATGATAGCCTTATGGACTTTCTCGGTAGCCGCGCTCCTCGATAAGAGTATAAAGAGATCGATGTCCGAACTTGCTCCGAAATCGCCTCGGGCATAGCTGCCGTAGACAAGGACCAGCCGGATTTCGGGAATGGCCGCCAGCGCCCTGGAAATGGTGTTAAACTTCGAGGTTGATTTTATCGCCATAATGCTCTCGGAAAAAACTCAGAATGATCAGAAGATTGTCCATGACGGCCTTGGCTCGTTTTCCGTTGATTCCGTCGTAGCCCAAGTCGCCATAAGCGAACCAGAGTTTTCTCATGGCCTCGTTGACCTTCTTGGGGAATCGTTCGTTCGAAAACTTATGCCTTTCTTGATGGGTGCCGAAATGAAGACCCTCCGCTGCCGCACTCGCTTCGACGAGCTACTCACATACCTTGGTGGCGAGGTCTCCCACAACGGAGTACTGCTTATTTTCAAAGGCTGTTCGTACGGCAGCCAGCTTTTCCTCGGCCATTTGCAGGTGCTTTTCGAGGTCTCCCATTTGGCGCCTCCCGGGCTCTTCGTTATTATAACGAAAACCGGTCTATTTTGGTCATCTTTCTTTATGGTATCGAATTTCTCCCTGATTATAGCTTTATCCACTCGGGGGAGCAAGTCGTTCGGTAGTTATTACCGCTGATAGCATATTAGCGAGAAGCGCGCCCCAAGATAGGATCTTCCGGTTATCTTTCGGGCGGGGCAACACCCGTTCCCATTCCGAACGCGGAAGTTAAGCCCGTTCGTGCCGATGGTACTGCATGGGCAGCTGTGTGGGAGAGTAGGTCGTTGCCGGGTTTACTATCTAACTCGAATAAAGGCTAGAGGGGCACGGGCCCCGTTCATGGGCCCCGGACGACCGGGGATCCCGAATAAGAGGGCCCGAGTCCAGGGCAAGGGCAATATTATGCGGTTTCGGCTTCGTTGAGATGCCGAACAAGGAAGAGGCGGAGAAGGCCATCAGCGGCCCAAACGGCGTCGACCTCAAGGGCCGTCCCCTGACGGTCAACGAAGCGCGGCCCCGCACCGACGGCCTCCGGACGGGCGGCGGCGGCGGCAGAAGCGGCGGCGGTGGCCGGTACTAATCGCGCTGGGGACATGCCCCGATTCGGGGACATGTAATCAATTTCTCTTGAAATTGGTACGTGTCCCCAAGAATCGGGTGATACGTGTCCCCGAGTTGATCGACTAAGAACGCAAAGGGCGGATGCCCCCGAAAGGGGAGTCCGCCCTTTTTTATTTTCGGGGGGATTTTTTCCCGTCTGCTCGATCGCTCAACACCGTCGGGAGGGAATTCTCCGTTCTGGGTGTCCTCCCTTGCTTGACGTCAAGCAACCTCCTAACTCTGTTATATAATACTCATAGTAGACATATATGTCGTTAATACGTATTATATAATAGGAGCTGACAATGGTAATACTAAATCCCAAGCAATCCGTGGAAGTTTATCATTTGATTCTTTTAAGCCACCTCAGTCGGAAAATGGACAAACAAAAATGGGCTTTGAAAGGCGGCTGCAATCTGAGGTTTTTCTTCAGAAGTCCCCGGTATTCAGATGATATGGACCTCGACGTTCAGGGCATCCCCGTCGACGTTCTCCGCGAAAAAGTCAATTCCATCCTGTTGGGAAAGTCCTTAAAGACGATTCTCGAAGTCCGCGGCATCTCCATCGAGCATGTGACGGAGCACAAGCAGACCGAAACGACGCAGAGATGGAAATTCGGCTTGACGGTCCCCGGGACCGAGCAGCCCGTCCCGACGAAGATCGAGTTCTCAAGGAGGGGCCTCGAAGCGGGGAGTGTCTTCGAGCCCGTCTCCCACGAGATCGTTCGTCTATACGAGCTTCCCCCATTGATGGTCAATCACTATCCTGCCCCGATTGTCTGGCGTCAAAAAATCAGCGCGATTCTCTCCCGGGCCACATCCCAGGCCAGGGATGTATTCGATCTTCATCTTCTCCTGGAGACGGGTATGAAAGCGGACGCCCGCCTCACTGAAGACAAGAAACCGGACCTAGCCCAAATCGAGGAGAACATCCTCACCGTGGATTTTGGGCAGTTTAAAAGCCAAGTGCTCTCCTACCTGGAAGCCGACCTCCAGGATCATTACGATTCGGAGGAAGCTTGGGACGTGATGAGATGGCGTGTCATCGAGGCGCTCAGAGAGGGACCTTCATGAGACTCGTGGACGTTCTCTTGCGGCTCTTGAAGATGGACATCCCGGTGTTCCAGACGTCAGATGCCGCGGCCTACCTGGGCGTCGGAAGCGCTCACGCCAGCAAGCTGCTGTCGCGGCTGGCCGCTTCCGGCCATTTGGCAAGGCTCGGCCGGGGACGATGGGGATTCAAGGGCCGGATTGATCCCTTGGCCCTGCCGGAATACCTCACGGCGCCCTACCCGAGC
The DNA here is from genome assembly GCA_964652895.1 of uncultured Eubacteriales bacterium. Classification (GTDB taxonomy): domain Bacteria; phylum Acidobacteriota; class Aminicenantia; order Aminicenantales; family Saccharicenantaceae; genus RBG-16-66-30. The sequence continues at coordinate 37,022 of CAZZCH010000023.1, read as the reverse complement.
TACGTGTCTCTTCAATCGGCCCTCTACTGTCATGGGATGATCTCTCAAATCCCCTCCGTCCTCTATGCCGTTTCCCTTGCCCGGACGAAAACTTATCGGACCTTCCTGGGGACGGTGTCAGCTCACCATATCGACCCCTCGTTCTTCTTCGGTCATTTACCTGCGGCCAAAGGCCCCGGGAGAATCGCCACGCCTGAAAAAGCTCTGATCGATTTTCTTTATTTGAGTCCGGCACGGACACGTCTCTTCCGAGCCCTCCCCGAACTCGAGTTCTCCGGGGGATTTAAAGTCAGCGAGGCGCGAAAAATCATTCGACGGATCCGCCCCGTCCGCCGGAGAAACCACGTGAGCCGTCTTTTTGAGGAAATCTGGAAGTCCCGCGCAAAGGGCTGATCCCGAGCCCGAAACCGCCTTCTTCTTAGGGATCCTACTGCGACCATCTGAGCCATCGTGATATTGATTCCCGGGGCGAACGGGTCTATCCATTTTTCAAGGAGGAGAGCGCCATGTCCCACGCCAAAGTCGTTCGACCGCTCTTCGTCCTAATCTTCGTTGCCATCGCAGTCTGGGTCGGCGCCGGTCAGGTGAATCCGCTTGAGGGGGGCAGAACCCTCGTTCCCCGCCCGTGTCGGCCTCTTCCACCTCTTCTTCCGACTCCAAAAGGCATCGTGGACTCCCGTCAGGTCGCGGCGACCACGAAATCGCCTTTCCGGACGCCCAGGTGGGCGGCCACATGGTCGCACTTGGCCATCAGAATGAAATAGATGTTCTTATCGATCCCGCACAACCCTTCATAATTGCCCTGGCCGAGAGCCTTATCCGTTTTGCCTGGGAACCACGCAAACGAAAACGAGGGGATCCCGGCCGGTGTTGACGAATTGGTGGAGCGATCCGGCCGGGACGTAGGCCACAGACCCCGGTCCGACCGGGAAGGCCTCCCCTTCGTGGAACACTTCGCCGTTTCCCTTGTGGACGAACACCTCGTGCTCGTAGGGATGGCTGTGCCGGGGGCTGTGTCCGCCCGGTTCGACCGTGAACACGCGCATGACGAAATGGGGCGCTCCGTCGTGAGGCCCGACCGCGATCCGCATCGTGACCCCGGACGCGGCCGGATCATCGACCGGTTTGGATTCGATATCCGCGTAGGGCATGATCTTCATCGGGATCTCTCCTTATCTCTTTTTCAGGAATCGTTCCTGGAAGGTCGGGTTTTCCCCTGCCATGGTCAGGAACACGTCCAGCGGCACCAGCTCGAACCCGGGGCCGAGCTTGTTGATGATGCTCTTGACCCGCTTCACGTCGCTGTTCTCCCGCACATGGACCAGGAGAAAATAGGGCCTGCGAGCGTTCACCGCTGCCAGCTCATGCAGGTCGACCACCGCCTCCTCTTCTGTCCTGGTGGGGGACAGATAATAGTCGTAGGAGACGAGCGGCCGCTTGTTGCGAACCGTAAAAGTGAAGGCCGGCGCATAGCCGTTGACGAAACCGATGGCCCCGGGCATGCCGGCGTAGTAGGCGTTCACCACCTCTTCCGTGAGCTCGGTGTTGCCTTCCGTGGTGGCGCCCTCCGAGTAATCCATGATCTCGAAGACCCGGAGGTCCAGAAGGTCCATCATCTCCCGGGCCTTGGCGATCAACCCCGGAAGCTTGTTTTTCGGAACGGCCTTGGGATAAACGTAACCTGGCCCGCCGAGGGCCCCGATGAAGTAGTCGTTGGGTGTGGCCGTGGAGTAAAAATATTCCATCATCGCGGGAGCCAGCCAGCTGTAGTTCATGATCACTTCCCAGGCATAGGGAATCTCTCCCCTCCCCGGCTTGTGCCACGCGCCGAGGCCCAGGCCGTCGGTTTGAATGCAGGAGATGTAGACCTTGTCTTGCGGGGCGTAGGCTTTCCCCTGCTCGATGTTGTGGTGATTGCGGTAGACGAATCCCGGTGTCGCCGGCACGTGATGGCTGAAGCTCAGGTTCGGCAGGGTGTGGAGCCCTTCCACACGCAATCCATGGCTGGAAGCCAGGCGGACGTGATCCCTCTCCAGGTCCTTTTTGTAAGAATGCCATCCCATCACCATGGCCAGAGGGTTCATTCGACCGAGGATCTTATCGGCCAGGTCGTATTCCTCTCTGTCGCCGGGTTTGGCGGACAGGTCATTGAAAAAAGCATGGTTCATCATCCCCCAATCGGCCACGCCGGGCTTCATCACCCGGCCGTGCTCCCCGCCCAACCAGATGACGAAATCCCGGCTGCAGAGGTCCCCGTATCGGTCATAGGCCCATTGGTAGATCCGGGCATCGGACCACCCGGTGAATCTCCGGCGAAGATCCTCTGATTCGACAAGGCCGTTCGCGGTCATCATCGGGATCAAAGATTCATCGACCACCACGGCCTTCTCCAAGCCGGCGATCGTGAAGGCCACGATCAGAGAGGTCCTAACCTCCCGATCCCAGACGACATAGCCCCGGACCGATCCCTTGAAGGCCTGCAGGGCCTCTTCCACGGTGGAAAGCCGGCGAAAAGTATAATATTTGCTGTCCCGGTAATAATCGAGTACGGAGGGTGTATAGTTGAAATCCCAGCTGTCCGGATAGACGAAATAAAGCCTTGCGTCTTCCCGGTTCGCGTTGCCCTGAAGGCTGATCAGGAACGCCTGCTTTTCGAGCCCCTCTCCGATGGCCCACTTGTCTTCGAGCGACATGACGCAGGCTTCGCGGCTCCCTTTTCTTTTAAGCGTGTAAGAAATGGGGGTCTCCCGGGTTGACCTTGTGATGGTGTAGGTCAGGAGGTCGGGGCTCGGACCGGCGCGAAAGACATGCTGGCTGCGGATGGGAACGTTCCCTTGAGAAGCCAAAACTTCACAGGTCTCTTCAAGGCGTAGATGGGAGGGTGCATCGCCCCAAAAAGCCTTGATGGTCCGATGGGATCCTACGGGCATAGATAAGCCCATGAACACGTTGGTCGGGAACACCCGGTCGAGGACGGGGACCTGGTTGGCAAAACCTCCGGTTTTCAGGGTCAGGGAATCCTTGTGGTTGCGGCTGCCTCCGAAGGTTCGGGTCAGGGTGACCCCTCCGTCGTTCCGGGCGATCTCTATCGTGAGGGTGGCGTAGAGGTCGATCTCGGTGCTGGCCTGGGGGACGAGAACCCACTCCCCTTCTAGGGTCGGCCCTTCGGCGCCGAGAGCCGCCGCGCAGCAAAACAATATGACGAGAATCATGGCCAAGCGTTGATGAATGATCGTCATGAGGGCCTTCCTTATCCAAATGAAGCTGACGACGCTATCGACGAGTATAACACAGCGTTACCCCTCCCCGCGAGTCCGCTTTCGCTCGGAGGGTCACTTGACGAAGCGCAAAACCCTCCCGAATGAATCAGCCTTCCCGATGGGCCGGGAATCTATCGTCCTCGCCATCCGGAGCGAACGGTCCTCTACCGGGTGCTGCTCCATAACTTCGACCGGTTCCTTGCCTTATACGAGAGGCGCTTCGAGAAAGTGTCAAGGGGCAATATTGGATGCCTGTTGACAGGGAGTCCGCCCTTTTTTATTTTTAGGGGGGATTGGCACCTTTCAATGATCGGGGAGAAGTGACCGGCGAGGCGATGGGGAAATCCTTGCCCGGGGCTTTACCCTACAGGATTCGGAGATCCATCATAAAATAGGGTAGATCAGCGCAACAGATCCAGCAGCCGCCGTATGACGGCATCTTCGAGCGGCATGATCTCCCGGGCTTTGACCAACGATCGCCTGATAAGAGTTTTCCACTTCTTCGGCAAGCCGCCCCAGAGAGACAGCAACCGCACCGTTTCCGGCTTTTCCGTCAAGGCATATTGACCGATGAAAACAGCCTGCTTGATATCCTTTTCCTTCTTGCCGCGGCGTTCGACGCGCTCGGCCAGGAACAGCTTATGCAGAAGGAACGCTGACGGGCTGGGCACTCGAGCCCGTATCCCTTGACCCAGTTTGAGCACGATGGCATCGGCCAAGAGAATATCCAGGTATCTCAATTCCTGTGGAGTAAGAGCGAGCTCTTTAATGTGGCGGGGAGGACGAGTCCCGTCTCTTCGCTCCTTCGTCACGAACTCGACTTTTATCCCGCCGCCTGTGAAGTACATCGAACCATCGGGGTTGAAATGCTGGCTGAAACCCAGGCGCTGCAGCAAGGCGCCGAAGTCGAAGGGCCGTCCCTTGAACGGCCGCGGCACCAGAATATCCAGGTCCTCCGTTCGCAGCGGATAGCGTTCCAAGGGGAGGTGCTTTTGGTAAAGGAGAAAACACCAGCTGCCGATGATCTCGAATCCGGCCTCCCATAGCCTGTTCCGGGTCATGGCTCCGAGAATGGCCAGAACGGGATCCGTGAGATCGACCTCTTCCCTTCGCTTCGATCTGAGGAGTCGCAGAGCCTCACGCACGCGGAGCAATTCCTTCTCCAGGCGGTCTCTCTCCGCCAGGCTATCGCGCAGGTCTCCGGGGATCTTCTTGCCGATATAATCTGTTTTTACGGAGGGGCCTTTCCTGTACGAAAGATAATAATAAACCACTCCGCCGATCGTCCTGGGCCGGATGCGGCCCTTCGGAAGCAAGGCCAGCCTTGCAGTGATCCTTCGTTCCTGGTCCCGGTAGAAGGCGGCGTTCTCGCTGAGCGCGTTCTTGAGGTCTTCCATAAAGGCAAATTACCCTACAATAGTGATAATGTCAATAGATTGTAGGGTAAAGCCGGGTTTCAGCTTCGTTGAGATGCCGAGCAAGGACGAGGCGGAGAAGGCCATCGCCGGCCTCAACGGCAAGGACCTCAAGGGCCGTCCCCTGACGGTCAATCCCCTTTGCGGGATTCCCCGGACGTGAGACCGTAAAGGAATAGGGAATCCCCGCTCCGGGGACAGGCGCTCCACAGCTTGCGGAAGCTGGATCCCGTGGACGTAAGTCCGTGAAGCTTCAGCGAAGCCAGACCCCGCACCGACGGCCCCCGGACGGGCGGCGGCGGCCGGTACTGATCGTGCTGGAGACATGCCCCGATTCGGGGACATGTAATCGATTTCTCCTGAAATCGGTACGTGTCCCCAAGAATCGGGGAGAACGTGTCCCCGATTTGGTCGGCTAGCATTATTCGCTAAGGGCGGATGCCTCGGAAGGGGAGCCCGCCCATTTTTGTTTTCGGGGATTTTCAATTATAATCGAACCGGCAGGACCCATGGAGAAAGCGCTTCGCGTCATCGAGGAGATGACCCGATTGGGGATCATCAAGTCATATGCTATCGGCGGAGGGATCGCGGCGACCTATTACATCGAGCCCGTATTGACGTACGATCTCGATATTTTCTTCGTCCCGGCCAAGGAAGGGCTGGACGAACTCGCCCCGATCTATGAATTCGCCCACGCCCGCGGCTACGCTGATCAGGCCGAGGCCCTCCTCATCGAGGGTTTCCCCGTCCAATTCATCCCGGCCTATAACGACCTCGTCCGCGAGGCCGTGGCGGACGCCGCGACCCTGAAGTATCGGGACGTCGAGGCCAAGGTCGTCACGGCCGAATACCTCGCCGCCATCGCCCTTCAGACCGGCCGAGCCAAGGACCGGGATCGCGTCGTCAGGCTTCTGGAAGGAGCGGTCGTCGACCGGACCGTGCTTGGGAGGATCCTCGATAAACACGGTCTGGTGGACAGACTAAGAAAGCTCGGGAGCAGCGCCGATGAAAAGTAAGTCCGCGGAGACCGTTTTTGAGAAGAAGCGCGAACGGCGGCGCCAGTTGGCCAAACTGCCGTTTGAGAAGAAGATCGAGATCGTCGTCGAGCTCCAGAAGACGGCCGCTGCGATCCGCAAGGATCCCCGCCGCATCGTCTGGCCCATCTGAGGCGTGCCCTTTCGGCGCTTGTCCTCAGGTTTTTAACGCTGACGATATTCGCAAACAAGGGCGGATGCCCCAGAAGGGGAGTCCGCCCGTTTTTATTCCCGGGTGGATTGGCCGATCCGGGGACATGTACGTCCGGAACGCGTCCTCAATTTTCTGTTCATCACCTGAAGTTGATGTTCGTGGCCGAGAAGCCGCCACCTGCTCATGTCTTAGGGCAGGTCGCCCTCTTGGCGGCCGCTTCGGCCTGTTCTCCTGGAGACGTGCAAGCGGCACCATGAGTGCGGCCGAGGGGAGCGGCCTGGCCGCTATTACTATCTTCGCGAGAACCCCGAGGACGAGATCGGGGAGCTTCACGCCGAGAAGGCCTAGTAGCGCGGGGATCAGGAATGGCGCCGGTCCCAGTTACTCCTTGATATCCGCCCAGCGCTTTTTATTCTCATACTTGCTCTTGAGTTTCGAAATGATGGCTTCTTTGGTGATCTCTTCGACGCCAAACCATTTATTGACAGTCGTCTTCGTCATTTCGGCGCGTCGCACTAATTCCTGAACGTAGGTGTCGGTGATGATATCGTAAAGATAATATTCCTCGGGTTCTGATTCCAGGGGTTCCAGAAAAAGGTAGGCGTCATAATTGCTTCCCAGGCTACCGGCCCCTTTTTCGTAGCTGATCTCATAGATCCCATCAAAAGGCTCTTTGCCAAACGGGCTGTTTTTTAAATAGAACGCGACTGCGCCATTCCCTGATTCCGCAAAAGCCTTATCGAAAAGGCCATTCCTGATCTTGCCGTGTATCGTGCCGTTGTTGCTGATGATGGGACCATGTTGAAAGATCGAAAAAACCTCTTGAGGAGAAAACGTCTTCGACAGCTGAGCCGCGGCGGTCGGTGGAGACTCCTTATGCCGTCTTCCAACGGCGATCCCGGGAACCGAGGATTTATACGCATGGGCCTCGCCCACGATGAACAGGCTATGGCGCCGATCCTTTTGAGCGGATATCGTTTCGGAGATGATCTTGGCCATCTGTGTATTTCGATCCAATATCTTGTTGAAATGATCTTCCAGCTCTTCTTGTGTGGTGAATGATCTGAAAGGTCTGGGCTCATCAACGGCCACAACCTGGACTTTTTTCGTCTTAGAGAGATTTTTGTTCATCTTCCAGGCGTCGACGAGAAACTCATACATGCCTTTGTCATACCAGCCGTTGATCTGGACGTCACGGAAGATATCAAGAATGATCCCGGCATCGAGTTCCTCGTTATCAAAATATCTGTTGAGGTCTTCCTGTTTATCCGACGAAAGTTCCATGAATATCGTCCCGGCACGTTCGGCGAAATGGGGATCGTGAATGACGGTTCTCAACAGATCCCAGGATGCTTTGCGTCGATGGAGCTCGCCGTAAACGACGATCTTATGATGTGCCAGCGCATCGAGAATGAATTCCTTGGGGGCCTGGCCATGATCCCGCAAATAATCGGTAAAAGAGGAGGCATCGGCCGGCACCGTCTTCAATTCGCGGATCCGATCGATGAAGCGCAGGAAGGTCGGGGCATTTTCTTTGAATCTCTCACGCGCATCATTCAAGTCGTTGCCGAATCCTTCCCCGGCGTTGAGCCATTCCCCGTCTTCCAGAGTCAAATAGGTTATGATGCACATCGGATCCTCATAATCCGTTATGATCCCGGCGACGGAATCCTCGTAGATGATCATTTCTTTGATGTTCGTTTGGAGGATCTTTTCTTTAGCGTCGTTCTTTATTTCGGAATCGGGAGTGCCCGCCGGAGGGAAAAAGCCTTTTATTCGATAAGAATTGACCGATCGATAGAGGCCTTGTTTTCCATTGGCATCCAGATACTTAAAGGTGATGAATGAATCGAGGGGTGTGCTCAGATCAAACCGGATCGGATATTCATGCACCCGCTTATTGATCTCAAGTGACCGAAAGTCCTCCCCGATGATCGTCCTTGGCCGGCCGAAACTTGATGCTGCCGTCAGAAAAAGTATTGCGAATGCTGCAAGAAACGCGGGCTTCTTCATGGATATTTTCCTCAGGGAAACGAATCTGGCGCTTTCCCCGGCTCGAGGTCGCCGGCTTCCGGCCAAGACTATTATTGACTTCCGCCGTTGTCAAGACGGAGGAAGCCCGAATTGACCTGCCCCCATTAAATCGGTCCAGGTATAAGGGAGGAATCCGGGGAGCGGATCAGCTCGTATCGATGATGTCGGAAGCAAAACATCTTGATAGTCCCACGCCCGTGGTGGTATCTTGAAGGGAGGCGGATCACGGAAGTGGATCCGAAATCGAAAACGAGGGTGAAACAATGAAAACAAAAGCCCTGAGACTCCTGGTCCTGGCCATGGTCCTGTCGACGGTTGCGCAGATCGCGATGGCCCAGCTTCCTAAGGAGACCGAGGCCCAGAAAGCCCAGCGGATGAGATGGTGGACCGACGCCAGATTCGGTATGTTCATCCACTGGGGTCTTTATGCCCTGCCCGCGAGGCACGAGTGGGTCAAGAACCGCGAACGGATGACCAACGAGCAATACCAGAAGTACTTCGAGCAATTCTATCCCGATCTCTTCAATCCCAAGGAATGGGCCAAGATGGCCAAAGCGGCCGGCATGAAGTACGTCGTCCTTACGGCCAAGCACCATGAAGGGTTCTGCCTGTGGGATTCGAAATACACCGATTACAAGGCGACGAACACCCCCTATGGCAAGGACCTCATCAAAGAGTACGTCGAGGCTTTCCGGTCCGAAGGCCTGAAGGTCGGTTTTTACTATTCGCTCATCGACTGGCATCACCCCGATTACACGATCGACCGAGTGCACCCGCAGCGCCAGGAGAACGACGCAGATTACGAGAGGCTGAACGCGGGAAAGGACATGAACACGTACCGCGAGTATCTGAAGAACCAGGTCCGGGAGCTGCTCACGAATTACGGCGAGATTAGCATCATCTGGTTCGATTTTTCATTCCCGGGAAAGAACGGAAAGGGAAGTGCCGATTGGGATTCCGAGAATCTGCTCAAGCTGGCACGATCGTTACAGCCCGGCATCATCGTCGACGACAGGCTCGACTTGGAGGATGTGGCAGGAGGCTGGGATTTCACGACGCCGGAGCAGGAAAAAGTGGCCAAATGGCCCGAGCGCGACGGCAAGAGGATCCCCTGGGAGACCTGCCAGACCTTTTCGGGGTCGTGGGGTTATTACCGCGACGAGTACACCTGGAAAAGCCCGGCTCAGCTCATCGAACTGCTCGTCGAATCGGTGAGCAAGGGCGGCAACCTCCTGCTGAACGTCGGGCCCACGGCGAGAGGGACCTTCGACTACCGAGCCCAGGCCAGCTTGGCCGCCATGGGGGAATGGATGAAGGTCAACGGCCGGTCGGTCTACGGCTGCACCGAAGCCCCGGCAGGACTCGTCGCGCCGCCGAACACCCTCCTGACGTGGAACCCTGCAACCAACCGGCTCTATGTGCACCTGCTCGCCTATCCGCTCGATAGGATCGACCTTGCCGGTATGGCCGGCAAGGTGAAATACGCCCAGTTCCTGCACGACGCCTCCGAGATACGGTTCAGTCCGGCCAGGGAGGGATCCGGGGACTTGGCGCTCTCGCTCCCCGTCCGAAAGCCTCCGGTCGAGATCCCCGTGCTGGAGATCTTTTTGAAATAGGCTCCGGAGTCAGGAGAGCGTCATCTGACGAACCGCAGGACCCTCTCAAATATGCTCGCGGCGATCTTTTCAGCGAGCCTATTGTCAAGTATCGCCTGCAGCTCTTCCTCGGCCCGGAGCCACCCTTCTTTGTCGAACAGCATCCGCTCTTCACGGGACAGATCGAGGGTGGTGTAGTCCCCGTCGAAATAAGCGCGCCGGAACGGGGCGGAAACTTGGGCGGAAACCGTTTCCTCATCCACAAGCCTTCTCGTGACGGGATCGAGGATCCGATACATCACATCGCCGGTTAGCTTGACGGTGTATCTTTTTTCCGTATAAGCGGCGAACGACGACTTGTCTCTGCGAAGAGGAGCTTTCCGCCCGAGCTCTTCGGGAACGCCGTCCTCTTGCCGGAAGGATTCGAGCCAGCCGACAACGACGAAGTCGGCGTGAAGCGCCAGGCCGACGGCCATCGCGCTGCGGTCGGGGATGTCCCCACTCCTTATCCGGAGCCGTCCCATCTCCCGGTGGATCGCCCCACGATCGATCGGGCCGACAAACAGAACCGGGGCGTCCATATGCTCATATAAAAGCGTATCGTAGAGTTTGCTCTCCATTCCGCGAGGCGCCCTGCCTCCGGCTCCTGGAGAGGCCCAGAAGGGAAGGACTGCCACGGTCTTCGTCCCGGCTTCGAGGGCGGCCTTTTGGATCGCCCGGCCCTCGGCTCCCGCCGGGCTGTCAGGGCCGAAGATGTCCATGGCGCCTTGCGCATGCCCATAAGCCGCCCGGAAAGACCCTCTCGCCAGATCCTGCTCGGACCATTGGATAAGGACCTGTGCCCGGGCCTCATCGACGCTGCGCATTTGGTCTGAAGCTAAAGGGTACGTTCGAAGCAGTTCATATCTTCGGAGAGCTTCGGGCCAGTTCCCGGCGTTCTCCAGGTCCTCGCCCTGTCGAAAAAGGGACGCCACAGCAGCGTCGATCATGTCCCGGCGAAAGTCCGCATAATCGTCCGGAACGGAGAGCGTGACGCCCACCTGACTCGTCCGGCTTCTCAGGCTGTCGATGCGGTTGAGCGCCGTGACGGTGTTTTCATAAGCGCCGGCCGTCTCGTGCCCACGGGCCTGTGCCAGGTAGGATTCGACCAAGCGGGCGCCCACATCGGCCAGTCTCTGCCGGGCGTCTTCCATACCCGGGTCCTTGGTCAGCACGACGATGTAGCGCTGGGCCGCTTCTTCCAGCCGGCCTTTGCTCTCGAGTTCCTGGCCCTTCTTGTACCGTTTCTCGACACTGACACAGCCGACGAGGGCCATAACCAGAAACAGGCAGAGCGTCCCGATGAATTCCCCTTTTCCCATTCTCGTGATCATAGGGAATTTGTATTGGAACAGGATGATTCTGTCAAGATAAGTTATATGCGGAGATCATCTTCCGAAAAAAGCGCGAGCGGCGTCGCCAACTGGCAAAATGGTCCTTTGAGAGGAAGATCGAGATTATCGTTGAGCTCTGAAAGACGGCAGCGGCCATTCGCGAGGATCCCCGCCGCATTGTCTGGCCCCTTTAGCCCGGTCCGAGCGGTTTGTGGTCCTTGACACATGGCCGGGGCCGGGCTATCCTCCGCGACAGACGCAGAGGTAAAACACCATGAAAGAACAACGTTACCGCTCGATGCCTCCCGAGAACACCGTCGGCCGCCGCGATTTCCTGAAGGCCGGTGGAGCGCTCAGCGCCGGCCTGGTCATGGCCGGCCGCAGTCTTTTGGCCGCCCAGCAGACCCAGGGTCAGCAGCCCCCGGCCAAGCCGGCCGGACCGCCCCCCAGGCCCAAGACCAACATTGCGGATGCCCTCAAGGTCCCCAAGACCAAATGGGCCTGCCCGGACCGTTCCCGGGCCGGGTCATCGAGGTCCACGATCCGGCGGCCATGCCCGACGGGAAGGCCGACGCTGCAGTGGTCAAGGCCATGTTCGAGAAGGGCATCCGCGAACTGACCGGGCAAAACCTCAAGAAGAGCTTCGGCTTCTTCTTCACCAAGAAGGACATCGTCGGGCTCAAGGTCAACCCCGTGGGGCCTGGCCTCATCAGCACCCGGCTCGAGGTCGTCGACGCCGTCATCGACTGGCTGACGTCCTGCGGCCTGCCGCGCAAGAACATCGTCATCTGGGACCGCTTCGACTATATGCTCAGAGACGCCGGCTACACGCCCGAGCGCTTCCCGGGCATCGCCATCGAGGGCCTGCAGACGATGGACGAGGCTGCGGCCGAGGGCAAGACCCAGGACAACAGCCGGTGGCTGAACGCCGACGGCTCCCATGTCAGCGTCCCCAACTTCGACCAGGAGGTCTTCTACTGGGCCGACGTCGAAAGGCCCAAGGACCTGCCCTACCTCAACCAGCACGTCTTCAACGGCAAGTATTCCTACTTCGGGAAGCTCTTGACCAAGAAGTTGACCAAGATCGTCAACCTGCCCGTGTTCAAGAACACCGGCAACGCCATCTCCATGGCCACCAAGAACATCGGCTACGGCGCGGTCTGCAACACGAACCGGCTGCACGCGCCCCTGTTCCTGGACGTCTGCGTCGAGGTGCCGGCCTTCTGGCCGGTGCGCGACAAGATGGTCCTCAACGTCACCGATGGACTGCGGTCGCAGTACGACGGCGGGCCGGACAAGAACGCCAAGTTCGCCTACATCGACAACCGGCTGTATTTCGCTTCCGATCCTTTCGCGTTGGACATGGTCTGCCATACCAGGATCGTGGCCAAGCGCAAGGAGATGGAGGTGGCGGTCAACGAGAACCCCCGCTTCACCGAGTACCTCCGTTATGCCGAAAGGCTGGGGCTGGGGATCGCCGATCCGGCCAAGATCGCGCATGTCCGGGTCTGACGGGCCGCGAGGGGAGGGGAGAGCGGCGCGGATCGCCGCCCTGGCGGCGCTCATCGGACTTCTCGGTTGCGCGGTGCCGATGTCCCTGGCGGCGGGCGGATCCCTTACCGCGTGCCAGACGACGGCGGGTCTTCCCGCTGTCCCCGAGCCGGGATTCGCCCTCGGCTGGGACAAAGCCGGGCCGCTCCGGACGTTCACCGGCCAGGACCTCTTCAACCAGATCGACGGCGGGGCCGAGGTTTTCCTCGAGCTCGGGTTCGCCAAGCTCCGCCTCCAGGCCTACGCCCGGAGCAAGGCGGAGCTGACGCTCAACGCGTACGAGATGGAGAGCGCCGCGTCCGCATTGGGCATCTACTTGATGAAGATGGGGAGAGAGACGCCGTTCTCCGAGGTCGCTGCCCGCAACTCCGGCGAAGAGGCCCAGATAGCCATCATCAAGGGCCGGTATTTCATCCAGGTCGATAACCTGGGGGAGGTCCCCGCCTCGAGGGCCGAGACCGTGGCGCTCGCCAACGCCTTTCTGGCCGGCGTCGCGGAGGAATCCGTCCCGACGCCACTTGACGCTCTCCCCGCCGAGGGCAAGGTGGCCGGCTCCGAGCGCCTGGTCCGGGGGCCCTACGGGCTTCAGCCATACTTTACCTTCGGGGAAGGGGACATCCTATCGCTTGGCGGCCGGATCTTCGGAGCCCTGGCCGAATACCGGATGCCCGGCGGGGCGGCGTTCACCCGCCTGGTTGTCCTTTATCCGGATGCCGATATGGTGGCCGCGGCCCTGGCCTACCTCAAAGCCAACCTCGACCCGTATTTGAAAGTCACCGGCGATCGGTCCGACGGTTTCGATTTCGTCGATTTCCAAGCCAGGAAGGGGGCCGTCGCCCGATCCGGCGCCGTTCTGGATATCCGCTTCAACATCACGGATTAGGGCTCCGGGGCAGACACGAAAGACGTTGCCGCCGGGATGGCCGACGGCCTTGACATTTATCCCTAATGTAGATACGGTAATAACATTGCGTTTTAACGAACGATCCATATGAGGAGGGCCGAAGATGAAAACGCGAGAGCTCAAAATCGCTCAGATCGGGAACTCCCGGGGGGTCCGCCTGCCAGCCGCGTCCTTAAAGCGCTATTCTGTCGGTTCGGTGATGATCATGGAAGAAAGAACCGAGGGAATCCTTCTCCGGCCCGCGGGCCCGATCGTCGAAAAACTCACCTGGGAGGATACGGCACGGGAAATGGCGGCTGCGAACGAAGATTGGAGCGAATGGAATGTCGTGGATGGGGACGGATTGGATTCTGTCCCCTGGGAAGCCTTGAAGGGAAGTCGAGTCGGGGAAAAGAAGGCCGGATACGGATTCAAGTCCCGTCCCCGCAAGGAAGTCGTCAAACGGTACGAAGTGCGTTGGGCGGACTTAGATCCCCCGCGTGGGGCGGAAATGGCCAAGACGAGGCCGGTTGTCATCGTCAGCCTGGACGAATTGAATGCCCGGCTGCAGACGGTGACTGTCTGCCCGATCACCAGCCGGCTCCATCCGGCCTGGCGATGCCGGCTGCCGGTTCAGTGCGTTGGCCGGCCGGCCGAGGTCGCGGTCGACCAGATCCGGGCCGTCAGCAAGACCCGGCTGGGAGCGAGAATCGACGCTCTTTCCGACGAAGAGGCAACCGCCCTCCGGCGCCTCATCACCGAGATGTTCGGTGAGTGAAATCCGTAAGAATGCTGAGGTAGGGTCAAGAACAAGAAAATAGAACGCTGTCGGAGCGAAGAGGTGCGAGCAGAGAAAGGAATTGAAGTCAGGGGTGTAAGAGTATTATAATCTCCAGTAAAGAGGAGTCAGCATCATGGCGAAGTTAAACGTGACCGGTTCGGCCTACAGGGTGCCGCGAGGGAAGGCGGAGATCGCCAGGGCTGCGAAATGGCAGAAAACGGCGAGGTTGACGACGAAGAAGAACCTGGAATCAAAGAAGCACGAGCCCGCGGGGAAGAGCGTCGAAGAGAGCGCGGGCCGGGACCAAAATATAGCCCCGGCGGCGAAGAACCCCGAGAGCATAGACCAAGGCAAAGCCGGCAAGCCGTAGGGGCGCGTACAGGCCCTACTTTTTGACCTTGACCCTCAGGGCGGGCCACTCATCCGTGCCGTCCGCGGGATCCGGGTCGTTCTCGGGCTGGCTGTGGCCGCGGATGTCCGTGGCCCGGGCCTGGACGAGATAATCCCCGGCGGCGGGAAAGACGAGCTCGGCCTCCCAGAAGACCCAGACATGGTCGGCGTCCATTTTCTTCACGATGGACGTTTCCTTCCAGGTCTTGCCTCCGTCAGAGGTCAGTTCAACGCGGGCGACCCGCGTTCCGCCGAACGCGGCCCCGCCGAGCTTCAGCGGCTCATCGGGCTTCACGGTGGCCGGGTCTTTGGGGAAAAAGAAGGTCGAGTCCACGGCGATCGGCGGAGAGCAGTCCCAGCCGCTGTCCTCCCAAAAGTCCTTCATTGGCTTGTCGATCACTTCGATCGAAGTGATCCAAGCCGGCTGCTTCACGCCGTAGAACCCCGGGTTCAGGATCCGCACGGGAAAGCCGTGAAGCGAGGGAATGGGCTCGCCGTTCATGTAGAGCGCGACTATGACGCCGTTGTCCCGGACCTGGGCCATCGTATGGGAAGCGAAGTAGGAGTCGGCGGCCTCGTAGCGCACTCCGGTCGCCGTTTCGCTCGCGCCGAGGGACTTCAGGATATCCTGGAGCGGAACACCCTTCCACACCGCCGTCGAGAGGAGCGAGCCCCCAGCCCCGTTGCCGATGCATTCGACGGTCAGCGTTAGCTCCTTCATCGGCATGGCGTAGAGTTCCTGGAGGGTGAGCTTTTTCGGCGTCCGAACGAGGCCTTTGACCTCCAACCGGTAGGAGGACGGCTCGATCTTCGGCAGCGCCCCGATCCGCGTGACGAAGTAATCCTTGTTCGGCGTGATGAAGGGCGGGAATCGACCCTTGTCCTGGGGCCGTCCGTATAAAACGGCCAGGGCCATAACGGCCGAGACGGAAATCAAGGCAACCCTCATTCTTTTATCGTTCATGGACATTGTATACTCCTCATAGCAACGGGACATTACCAGAGCCGGGAGAGGTGGCCCCCGGGCTAGAGGTGTTTGAGCTCGTCGCGCTCCTCGTCCTTGTCCCCCTCTTTCTTGAACCGCTTCTCTATAAGCCTCCGGGCCTGCTCCTGGCCTCCCAGGCCGAAGGCCAGGGCCAGCGCCAGGACCACCCCGCCGAACACGACCGTGAACGCGGCGATCACCGTGCTCCGCCCGATGCCGAGCTGTTCGAGCGACATGGCCAAGGCGAACAGCATGATGACGGTCTTGACCCCCTTGCTGAGCAGTGAGGAGAGCCTCACGCCGGCGTTCACGGAGGCGATGAGCGCGGCCCGGCCGAGAAAATTACCGAGAAAGGTGCCGATGGCCAGGACGATGAGGGCGACGAAGATATTGGGAAGATAGAGCAGGAACTTTTCGAGAAGCTGGTCGATGACGGGGACTTTCATCACGCTCAGGGAGAGCACGAAGAAGATGACGGCGACGAGCCAGAAGAACATCCGGCCGATGAGCTTGGCCGGCGTGTCCTTGGCGGCCATTTTCTGCAGGGCGTCGGTGACGCCCGAGCGGGCGAACGCCGAGTCCAGCTTCAAGAGCCGGATGACCCTGACGACGAGGACCTTGACGAGCCAGGCGAGAAGGAGGCCGAGGACGAAGACGGCGATCCCGGTCAGGAGATTCGGCAGAAAGGCCACGAGCTTATCGTAGACGTCCCGCAGCGGCTGGGTGACGATCCTATCGATGAAATTCTTCATGGCGGCCTCCTTGGGGAGATCGGGAATCAGGCCTTCCCGTCCCACCTTTCGATCAGATAGCTTTTTTCCCTTTCGAAAGAAAGGCAGAGCTCCTCGAGCCGTCCTTCGACCTCGTTCGCCGTGCTGTCCCACGTTTCGATGACGAAGGAGGCGACCTTGCCGAGGTAGAGGGGCGTGAGGGACTTGATGATGTGCTCCTGGCTCATGACCTTCCGGTGACAGGCCAGGGCGAAATGGAAGATGGTCTTCACCCACAAGGTGTCTGGGAAGGCGAAGGCGCCGCGGGGCCGGTCGGCCAGGCCGTTCAGGAAAGACAGGACATCCTCCGGCAGGAAGGACTTGTACAGGGGGACGAGCTCCTTGACGCCCATTTGGAACTTCTCGATCATCTTGTCCAAATTGACGTTGATAGGCTCCAGGCCGACGGAATAAACGAATCCGAAGGTCGAAACAGGTTCCGATCCCCCGATCGCGCGCCAGGTTCCCGAGTATTCCTCCATGAGGTTGAAGACCGAACTGACGACCTGATGGAGCATGGCGCTGAGGTCGGCGCCGGGGTCCTTGGCGTCGTGGATCTTCGCGCCGAGAAAGGCCTGGCAGATCCTGAAACCGTTGGCCACGGCCGTCGTCGTCATCCAGATGTCGATGCCGAAGCGGGCGACGTCGGTCTCCCAGACGTCCTTGTCAAGGTAAAAAGAGGCCAGCTTCCCGGAAAACCCGAAATCGCCGCCGATCGGCTGGCGGATCCGCCGTCCGTAAAGGGCCCGCGTCAGGGGATAGACGATCGTGTTGGTGATGGTGCCGTCGTACTTGTGCCTCATATAATACGGGGAGACGTAGTCATAATCCTCCTCGAGGACGGGCTTGATCAGCAGTTCGATCCATTCCGGGGTGATGCTCCTCAAGTCGGAATCCACCACGGCGCAGGCCTTGACCTTGAGCTCCCGGGCGATCTCGAAAATGGTCCGGAAGGCGCTGCCCTTCCCGGGAATGCCGTGGTAGGGGGTGACGAGCTTGTGGAAGCCGCCGTTCCTGTGGTTGAGCAGGACGGAGTCGAAATCGACGTTCGCCTGCCGAACGACGTCCATCGTCCCGTCGGACGACCCGCCGTCGGAGTTGACGAGAAGGGACCGGCGGTCGGGGAAATATTTGGACAACCCCGCCTCGGCGGCCTGGACGACGTGGGCGATGGTCTTAGCGCTGTTGAAGCTCGGGATACCGACGAGGATATCGACCTCTTTGAGGTCGGCGATCTTGGCCCTGACGCTTTCCGCCAGCTCTATCTTTTTGCTCAACATTCTCCGGGGATCGAATCGATGTTTTCATTATAGGGGAGCCGGGACGCATTATCAACGGAAATTCTCGGCCCGCAGGAACTCCCCGCGATCAAGATTTCCGGCGAAGGAAAACCGGCTTGAAGAGCATGACGTTCCGGAGGGCCCGCCCCAAGGCGAGCTTGTAGTCCTGGGGGACATGAACGGAGAGGTGATATTTCGTGTCCCGGAGTCACCTCGATAAGGGAGGGACGTCCGGAGCCTCGATTGGAGGACAAATCCCTATTTATCCTCCCACCGCCTCCAGGAGGGCCACGGGAAACGCGGCGAATATTTCGGCCAGCCCCAAACCGGATGCTTTGCCGGCCGTTCCCGCCGATATCATTTCTCCGGTGAAGAGGTTCCGGTAGGTCTGTCCCGGGTTTTGGGATCCCCGCAGGAGACGGGTATCTCCCCAGACTTCTTTCCCCAGAGGGGCTCTTTCTTCTCCCCCGGTCAGGCCTGCGACCAGCCGGGGCGCGGCCACCAGGATCTCCCGCCGCCCGTATGCGCGGCTGAAAGCGATGACATGATCCTTCTTTTCCCCGCCGGCTTCCAGGGGAAAGTAGGTTCCGTCGGCAAAGAGCTCCGGGTTTTCCCGGCGGAAATTCAGGGTCCGGTAGATCAGGTAGAGCTTGATCCGGCCGTCCGAGCTCGTTTCCAACAGATTCTGCGCCAGGGAAAGGAGAGCGCCCCCGGACGCCTCCACCTTTTCTCTCAACTCCGCCAGCATAGCCCGGCGCCGCGGATAATCCACGGGGCGGCGGTTGTCCGGGTCCACCAGGCTGAAATCCCACAGTTCGGTACCCTGATAGAAGTCGGGCACGCCGGGACAGGTGAGTTTCAGCAGGACCTGGGACAGGGAATTCCATTGACCGAAGCAGGCCACCCGGCGCTGGAACGCCTGAAGGTCGCCGAGAAAGCGGGTCCTACCGCCGTCGGCGAGCAACCGGTGAACAAAATTCTTCACCGCTTCATCATACGCTTCATTGGGGTTGACCCAGCTGGTATGGACTTTGGCCTCCATGGTGGCCTTGCGCATGTAGCCCGCGATCCGTTCACGAAAGAGGCTGAGTTCCTCCGGGTTGAGGTCTGACCGGTTGCCCTCCCGGGATATGGGCCAGGTTCCCACCAGGGTCTGGTAGAGGAGGTATTCGTCGTTTCGGTCCGGGGCCGGTTGGCCGTCCACCCGGGTCTTCTTCGGAGCATTCCATCGGCTCCAGCGGTTTACCGCCGCCCTCCATTCCCCGGGGATCTCCGAGAGCACGTTTATGCGGGCACGCACATCCTCGCTCCGTTTGGTGTCATGGGTGGAGGTCGCCAGCAGGGAGTGAGGCCAGTCTTTCCGACGGTCCTCGTTCCGCCGGTGAAAATCCGCCGCCGACACGCCGAATTGGTCCGGATGCCCGCCGACTTCATTCAGGGATACCAGGGGGTTGTAAACATAGAAAGCCGTGTCCTCCAGCCCTTTGGCCATCACCGGGCCGGTGACCTGCTGGAACTCCATGACGAATTGAACAAGCCGGGGCCGGTCTTCTTCGGGAAAGCTGGAAAGGTTTCGCAGCAGGAGAATATCCCGGACGAAGTCGAAAATGGATTCTGCGGTCCTGGGGTTTCGCCTCTTGGCTTCCTCCACGGCGGCTTCCGTATAGGCCACATCCGTTTCCGGGACGTTTTCCGGCCCGGTGATATAGGTCCGGTAAACGGGGAGACAGGCTATGATCTCGCGGAGGACGAAGGTGAGGCTGTTCAGGGTGAAGTCCCGGTACCAGCGGTTCTTCTCCGAAAGCCGTTCCAAGGCATGGCCGAGAGCTTGGATTTCACTGGCCATGGAGATGAGCATGATCATTTTCTTGCTGGAGTTCGCCAGGTCCCGGAATCGGGTCCGGGTCCCGACAAAATGGCCGTAGATCCTGTCGAACGAGCGCAGGTTTTCCCGGTCCACGAAAAGGCCGTTGACTTCGTTTAAAAAGTCGTACCCCGTCGACCCATGGACCGCCCAGTCCCGGGGGAGAGGCTCTCCCTCGGAGAGGATTTTCTCGGCGATCACATAAAGAGGCAGGGAGGTCGCGGAAAGCTCTGCCGGTTCCGGTTCTCCGGGGTCGCTGCGGGAGCGGAGGCGCCGGAGGGCGTAGTGCTTCTGGAGTTGATGGAAGTATTGGGTCGGGTTCCACAGGCCGTCGGGGTGGTCGATGCGCAGGCCGGTGATCTTCCCCTCCTCCAGGAGGTCAAAAATCATCCGGTGGACCTCCGCGAAAACCTGGGGAAGCTCCATCCGGATGGCCGCCAGTTGGTTGACGTCGAAGAAGCGCCGGTAGTTGATCTCGTCGGCGGCCACCCGCCAGAAAGCCGGCCAGTACGCCTGTCCGTTGATCAGCCCGTCCAAGAGGTCGAAGCTGCGGGGATCCCCGGTCCGGCCGTTGAAGGATCGGACGGCTTCGTCCACGGCCGCTTTCACCTCCGCGGAATTCTGGCAGAGCTGGGAGATCCGCCGCTTGATGACTTCCTTCTCCCGCATCCGCTCTTCCAGTTTTTCCTCGGCCGACTCGGTTTGGGACGGCAGGTAATTCAAGCCTGTCAGGATGCTCTGGAACTCATGGAGATGCTCGTTCTCCTTGGCCAGGGTCTGAACCAGGGTATCCAAGGCAACCTCCAGGATCCGGCTGTAGGTGCGGGGAGCCACGGGAAGCTCGTGCTCGTAATAGTCGATGACAAAAGCTCCTTCCTCCAGACGGAGCTTGAACTTGCCGTCTTCCAGGACCTTGCCGTACTGGTCCTCCAGGATGGGGAGAAGGACCTTGTTTTCCAGCTCGGGTTTGGCCGGGTGGAAGTCGATGTCGAAAAAGCGGGAGTAGGGGGAGCTGGGCCCGTTTTCCAGCACGTCCGTCCACCACGGATTGTTCTTGCTGATGCCCATGTGGTTGGGGACCACGTCCAGGAGGAGCCCCATGGAACGGTCCCGCAGGGAGGCGGAGAGAGCCTCGAAATCCTCCGGGGTGCCGATGGCCGGATTGAACGCGCCGTGGTCGCACACGTCATAGCCTGCGCCCTCCGCGTCGCAGGCCTTGAAAAAAGGCGAGGCGTAGAGATCGCTGATTCCGAGTTCGTCCCAATAAGGAACCAGCTCCAGGAACCGGCGGAAGGTGAAGGATCTTCCGAGCTGGACCCGGTAGGTGGCCCGCGGGATCCTGGCTTGAAGGGAAACTGCCTCTTTTTTCGTTGCCATCTCTTTTCTTCTTTCAATCCACCCGGCAGCTGAGCTTGCCGCCCAGCGAGGTGAAGCGGCTCACCCAGGTCTTGGCCGTATCCTCCCCATCTTCGGCCCTGCCGCGAAACTTGGGGTAGGCCTCCCGGCTCATCTTGAAATAAATGTTCTGCACGTTCCATAAATCCACCGGGAAGGGCAGGCTGCAGGACAAGGCCGCCAGGCTCTCCAGTTCCTGGAGGAGGGCCGGGTCCGCGGGCTGGCCGCTGAACCTCGCGGCCATCCGCTCGATGGTCCCCTTGAGGGCGAACCCCAGGCTGACCCCGTCCAGGGTGATTTTGAGCCCCTTGGCCTCGTCGAGCAGAGCCTGGACCCGCTCCAGAAGGGGAGCGTCGTCTGCCAAGGCGTCCCGCAAGCTCAGATTCAGAGAGACTTCCGCGGCGGCCTGAAAGCTCTTGGGCAGGGGGATTCCCAGATCGATGAGGAAGCGCATGAGGGGCACGTTCCGTTCATAGACCTGACCGTAAGCGGCCTCGGCTTCCGCTAGGCTGGATTTGAGGATCCGGTTCAAGATCTTTCCCCGGTCGTCCCGGAAGAGCGACCGGAGGGAGAAGATGTTCTTGCCGAAACTGCGGTCCAGCAGGCGGAGGACTTCGGGAAGGTCGGCCCGGGCGAAGGTCCCGCTGATTTCCCGGGCCAGGGCCTGGTAGGCTTCCCCCCCCTGAAACTCCCGAACCCCTCCGCTCACGTTATGGTCCCCGAAGTGCAGGACCCCAAAGGACTGGAGGACGGATTCCCCCGTGATCCGCGAAGTGAAGCGGGCCCGGCCCAGGCACAACTTCATCTTCCCGGCTTCGAAAGATTTGAATTTCTCCCGGTCCACCGCGAAACAATAGATCCGGTCGTGCTCGGCGTAGGGTTCGAAGAGGGACCGGATGGAGTAGTGGGCCCCCACTTTTTCCAGGTTCACCATGGCCGGCTTGACGGATTTCTCGTAGATCTGCCGGCCGTCCCGATGGCCGGGAATATTGCTCTTGGCTTTTTCCAGCCGCTCCAGGAATTGCGGTTCGAGCGAATCGCCGAAGAGCTCTTCCGAAAGCTGGATAGCCCGGCCGGCATACTGGATGACCTGGACCGTTTCGATGCCGGAAAGATCGTCGAAGAACCAGCCGCAGCTGGTGTACATGAGCATGGCGTGGCGCTGGAGTTCCAGGAGTTTGAGGGCCCGGATCCGGTCCGCCGCCGCGAGCGGGGAGAGAGAGTGTTCCTGGAAAAACTTTTCCCGGTTCTCCGGCGAACGGTCGAGGATGACCCGGACATAATCGTCCCGGGCCGCCCAGGGGTCTTTCAACCATCGGCGCCCCATCTCATCGTAGGATCGGGCCATCGAGTCCCGGAGCCAGTCCAGGGCCTCCCGCAGGGGCGCCCGCCATTCCTGATTCCAGCCCGGGTTCATCCCGCTGTTGCATCCGCAGTTGGCGCGCCATCTCTCGATGCCATGGACGCAGCTCCAGGATGAATTTTCGAAAATCTTGATCTCATGATCGGGGGGGTGCTTTTCCAGAAACTCTCCATAGTTGGTCAGGCGGGCCATTCCGTTGGCTTCGATATGCCGCAGGGCGTAGGCCAGGGCCATGTCCCCGAAGCGGTGGTGGTGCCCGTATGTCTCCCCGTCCGTGGCGATGTGGGCCAATTGGGGCCAGGTCCGGCCGTCGGAAAAGGCGTTCATGAGCCGTCCGGCGAACTGTTCTCCGTTGGCCAGGAGCTTTTCGAAGGCCACCGCCTGGGAGATGGGCCCGTCATAGAAGAAAAGATTCATACGTTGTCCCGAAGGAAGGCGCAGCACGTAGGCCCGGGAGGGGTCGATCCGCCCTCCGCTCACATCTATCCAGTTCCGTCCCCGGAATCGGCGGACCTGGTGGGCCTGGCGGGGGGCGAGGATGGTGAATTTGATCCCCAGGCGGGCCAGGATGTCCAGCGTCTCCAGGTCCACGGCCGTCTCGGACAGCCACATGCCCTCCGGCGCCCTCCCGAAGCGGTGTTCGAAGTCCCGGATGCCCCAATAGATCTGGGTGTACTTGTCCCGCGCATTGGCCAGGGGCAGGATCATATGACTGTAAACCTGGGCCAGGGCCGAACCGTGACCGGAAAAATATTTCAGGCTGTCCCGGTCGGCGGCCAGGACCGCCCGGTAAACTTCCGGTGCCTTTTCCTCCAACCAGGCCAGGAGGGTGGGGCCGAAATTGAAGCTGATCCTGGAGTAGTTATTTTGGATTTGGGTGATCCACCCGTCCGCGTTTAAAATCCGGGAGGTGGCGTTGGGCAGGTAGCATTCCGCCGTGATTCTCTCGTTCCAGTCATGGTAGGGATAGGCGGAGTCCTGGAGTTCGACGGCCTCCAGCCAGGGATTCTCCCTCGGGGGTTGGTAGAAATGGCCATGGACGCAGACATACCGCCCCATCTATTCCTCCTCGGTGCGGGAATACAGGACGAAGGCCCGGGGATGCAAGGCCAGAGAGACTTGTCCTTGGGAATGGATCAGGCCGGGATTCAAGCTGCCCCGCCCCTTCCATTCCTCATCCTCCGAGTCGATCTCTTTTCGCCAGCGCCCCTCCCTGACCGGCAGGCTGATCGAAGCCCGGGATTGGCCGAAGTTGAAGGCCATGAAAACTTCTTCTTCTCCCCGCCAGCGTCTGACCCAGAGGACCTTGTCTTTCTTCAGCTCCAGAGCTTCCAGATGCTCCTTGCTCAAAAAGGCCAGGGGCGATAGCCGTTTCCGCAGCCGGAGCGACTCCCGGTAGAATTCCCGTAGAATCCGGTGGCCCTCCTCCCGGCGGAGCGGGTGGTTCAATTTACAGCGCAGGAACGTCTCCTCGCTCTGAGGGTCGGGGGGCTCCCCCTTCCATTGGAAGGCGCCGAATTCCTCCCGCCGCCCGCGGCGCACGGCTTCCACCAATTCGGGGTCGGAGTGACTGATGAAATATTGAAAGGGGGCGGTCTCCCCGTATTCCTCCCCCATGAAGAGCAGGGGGATGAAAGGCGAGAGGAGGACCGCTCCGGCGGCCATCTTGAGCCCCTCCCAGGGAACGAGGGAACTCAACCGCTCGCCGAGCATGCGGTTTCCCACTTGATCGTGGTTCTGGGAACAGACGACGAACCGATGGGCCGGAACATGCCGGGAGGAGTTTCCGTGGCGCCGCCGGCGGTAAAGGGAATACTCTCCGCCGAGGACGTAGCCGTTTCGCCAGGCCTTGGCCAGGTCCCCGACCTCTCCGAAATCGCGGTAATAGCCCTCTTGTTCCCCCGTAAGGAGGGCGTGGAGGGCGTGATGGAAATCGTCGTTCCACTGGGCGTCCAGGCCGTATCCCCCCAATTCCCGCGACCGGATGGGGCGCGAATCGTTGAGGTCGCTCTCGGCGATGAGATGTATCCGCCGGTTCAAGCGCGCCGCCTGCTCCTTAACCGCCAGGGCCAGGTCTTCCAGGAACGGTTGGGCGGAGAAATCCAGGATGGCGTGGATGGCGTCGAGGCGCAGGGCATCCACGTGAAAATCGGTGATCCAATAGAGGGAACTCTCGATGAAAAAGCGCCGGACCTCGTCGCTGTCGGGCCCGTCGAAGTTGACCGCCTCCCCCCAGGGAGTCCTATATCGATCCGTGAAGTAGGGGCCGAAGTCCCTAAGGTAATTCCCCTCCGGTCCGAAGTGGTTGTGGACCACGTCGAGGACGACCGCCAGGCCCTTCCGGTGGCAGGCGTTGACCAGGGTCTTGAAGCCCGCGGGGCCGCCGTAAGAGTCCTGCGCGGCGAAAGGGTACACCCCGTCATATCCCCAATTCCGGCTCCCCGGAAACTGGGCCGCCGGCATGAGTTCCACGGCGGTGATGCCCAGGTCTTTCAACTCATCCAAATGGGGGATCACGCCCTCGAAGGTCCCCGCGGTGGAAAAGGCGCCCACATGGAGTTCATAGAGGACATAGTCCTCGAGGGGAAGGCCGGACCAGCCGGGGTCGTCCCAGCTGAAGGCCGGGTCCACGACCTGAGAAGGGCCGTGCACCCCCAGAGGCTGGAAGCGGGAGGCGGGGTCGGGACGTTCGACCCGGCCGTCCAAGCGGTAGAGATAGCGGCTTCCCGGCTCCACCCCTTCCAAGGTCGCCTGGTGGATGCCTCCCTTTTCTTCCAAGTCCGCCACCCTTTCCCGGGGCGTAAGAAAGCGGACCTCCACTTTGCGAACGCGCGGCACCCACACCCGGAACCGGCAGCGCCCTCCCCCGAGGTACGTGGAGCCGAGGGTGACCTCCGGCATCACTTCCGCCCCCCGTCACTTTTCAGAAAAACGACGGACAGCGGAGGGAGGGTCAGGGTTAGCATGTGGGACCGGCCGTGAAGGGACAGGGGCGCCGCTTCCACTCCCCCCAGGTTCCCCATGCCGCTCCCGCCGTAAACCGCGGCGTCGCTGTTGAGGACTTCTTTCCAGAGCCCTCCCCGGGGAGCGCCGACCAGGTAATTGTGGCGGGGGACCGAGGTGAAGTTGCAGACGACCAGCATGAGATCATGCGTGGAGTGTCCCTTGCGCAGCAGGCTCACGACACTGCTGTCGCTGTCGTTGCAGTCGATCCACTCGACGCCGGCGGGGGAAAAATCGAGCTCGTGGAGGGCCGGCTCCAGGCGGTAAAACCAATTCAAGTCCTGAACCCATTTCTGCAAACCCGCATGGGATTCCGACTGGAGAAGATGCCAGTCCAGGCTTTTCTCGTGATACCACTCGCTCCACTGTCCGAATTCGCCGCCCATGAAGATGAGTTTTTTCGCCGGCTGGGCGAACATGTAACCGAAAAGGGCCCGCAGGTTGGCGAACTTCTGCCACTCGTCCCCGGCCATTTTCCTCAAAAGGGACCCTTTCCCGTGGACCACTTCGTCGTGGGAAAGGGGGAGGACGAAATTTTCGTTGAAGGCGTAGAGCAGCCGGAAGGTCAGCAGGCTATGATGGAATTTCCGGTAGAGAGGGTCCTTGGACATGTACTCCAGGGTGTCGTGCATCCAGCCCATGTCCCACTTCATTCCGAACCCCAGGCCCCCCACGTAAGTGGGACGGGAAACCATGGGCCAGGCGGTGGAGTCTTCGGCGATGGTCTGAACGTCGGGGAAATTCCGGTAGACCTCCTCGTTGAAGCGACGCAGGAAAGAGATGGCTTCCAGGTTCTCCCGCCCGCCATGCTCGTTGGGGATCCATTCCCCTTCCTTGCGGGAGTAGTCCAGGTAGAGCATGGAAGCCACCGCATCCACCCTCAGGCCGTCGGCATGGAAACGGTCCAGCCAGAAGAGGGCATTGCTCAGAAGGAAGCTGCGCACCTCGTCGCGGCCGTAATTGAAGATGAGGCTGTTCCAGTCCGGGTGGATCCCCTGGCGGGGATCCTCGTGCTCGTAGAGGTGGGTCCCGTCGAAGTACCCCAGGCCGTGTTCGTCGCTGGGAAAGTGGGAAGGGACCCAGTCCAGGATCACCCCGATCCCCGCCTGATGCAGGTCGTCGATGAGGGACATGAAATCCTGGGGTGTGCCGCAGCGGCTGGTGGGGGCGAAAAAGCCGCTGATCTGGTAGCCCCAGGAGCCGTAGAAGGGATGTTCCATGACCGGGAGAAACTGCACATGGGTGAAACCCATCTTCTTCACGTATTCGGCCAGCCGGGGGGCCAGCTCCCTGTAGGTGAGGGGGCGCTCTCCTTCCTCGGGGACCCGCATCCAGGATCCCAGGTGGACTTCATAGATGGACCAAGGAGCCGTGTGGGCGTTGTTCGCCGCCGACCTTTTTTCCATCCAATCCCCGTCGCCCCAGGCATATCCCAGGTCCCAGACGATCGAAGCCGTGCTGGGGGACACTTCATTGAAAAAAGCGAAGGGATCCGTCTTGTCCACC
Source organism: uncultured Eubacteriales bacterium (assembly GCA_964652895.1). Lineage (GTDB taxonomy): Bacteria > Acidobacteriota > Aminicenantia > Aminicenantales > Saccharicenantaceae > RBG-16-66-30. Next base: position 10,386 of record CAZZCH010000023.1, on the reverse strand, counting down.
CGGTAGCCGCGAAGGCGGGACCGGATACGGTATTTATAAACGGCGCCTTTCCGGACCCCGGGGATGAAACCCTCCCAGATCCCCGATTGGCCGCGGGACCCCAGAAGATGACGGGACGGGTCCCAACCGTTGAAATCTCCGATTACGGACACCCGCTCTGCCTCGGGCGCCCAGACTGCGAAATAGGTTCCTTCCTCCGCTTCGTGTTGAAGGGGATGAGCGCCCATTTTTTCATACAGGCGGAAGTGGCTTCCTTGGTTGAAGAGGAAGAGATCGTCATCCTCGAGCAGGGTGACGTGATGCAAGACCGGATTCTTGGGCTCACGGGACATTGTTCCTCCCTGATTACCGTTTTTGGTCCTCATGTTATTTTTTTCCCGGCCCGACCCGCTGGGTCTTCAGCAGATCCCGGATACCCTGGATGGGGATCGTGATCCACTCCGGGCGGTTATTGAGCTCGTACCCGAGTTCATAAACCGCCTTCTCCAAGAGGTAGATGTCCAGGAGGGCCTGGAGCTCCCGCTTGGCCTTGGGGATGATGTTCCCTTTGGAAGCCTCCCCCCGGTAGGCCTTCAAGAAGGCCGCCGAAACCCAGAGGCGCCAGAATTTGGCCGAGGACTCAAGAAAGGCGAAGTCCTCCGGGCGGATCAGCCCGCTGTCCCGCTGGGAGAAGAGGGCCGAATAAGCGGCATAGTTGAAGGAGCGGAGCATCCCGGCCACATCGCGCAGGGGGGACCTCTTGATCCGCCGCTCGCTCAGGGGCCGGGCCGGTTCCCCTTCGAAATCGATGATGACGAAATCCTTCCCCGTGTAGAGCACCTGCCCCAGATGGTAATCCCCGTGACAGCGGATCCGCATGGCGGTGATCTTCAGGTCGACGATGGACCGAAATCGTTCGAGAATCCTGGCCTCCTGATCCAGAACCTTCTGGACCTCCGGCCGGGTTCCTTTCGGCAGCGCTCGCAGGCGTTGGCGCAGGAGCTGGAAGACCTGGCCGGTCAAATTGCGCATGGACTGGTAGATGGAGCGCTGGTAGAGCTTGGAAAAGGGTTCTGGAGAAAAATCGGGCCGGTCCGTGTCCGAACCCAGGGCCAGATGCATCTCCCCGGTCCGCTGGCCGAGCAGCCGGGCCGATTCCAGGTAAGGACCGATGATCTCCGAGACCACCGGGGGCAAGTCCTGTTCCGCCAGGTCCAGCGGGGCGGAGGAGGGAAGCGAAAGGCCCTCCATTTTCGCCCGCGCCGCGACGGCGTGCTGAAAGAAATGGGTGAGCCGGTCCAAGGTGTACTTCCAGGAGTCCCCCTCATTGGGGACGAATTGCTGGAGGATGGCCAGGGTCACGGGTTCTTCCCGCTCCCGGCGATACTCGATGGCCCCGGCCACCGAGGGGACATGCCTGAATTTCCTCTCCGTCAGAAAGCGGCCGATTTCCAGGTCGGGATTGATCCCGGGCTGAATGCGTCGAAACATTTTGAGGATGAAGCGGTCCCCGAACTGAATGGAAGTGTTGCTCTGCTCGGCCTTGAGGACCGACGAACTCAGACGCCCTTCCCCCAGGCCCCGGATCTGTTGGAACGAATGGGTGCGGGAGGCCACGAGGTCTCCTCCCATCCCCTTTCTCCGGCGGTGGCGGGCGATGCCCACCAGAAGCGACTCGGCGAATCCCTCGTCGACGAAGGCATCGAAGACGATCCCTTCCTCTTCCCGGTCCTTGAAGGCCAGCCGGGCGATGGCCGCGTGGGGATGATCGCACAAAACCCTTTCCGCCCGCCCCCCCTGGGCATACATCAGGGGCAGGGTGTAGGTCTCGGCGTCGCCGTCCGAATAATCCACCTGCACCAGGGCCAGAAAGGCGGGAAGGTGGGCGTCCATTATCGGCAGGATCTCCCCGATGGCCACGGTGCGAATCCCCCGGGCTTTCCCTCCGAACCACCGGCGGGCCTTGATGTAAGCGGGCAATAGCCTTTCCAGGGCCGCTTTGTTGCGCCCCTGCAGGATCCTGTCCCAACTCCCGGCCACGGTCAAGAGGGGAAGCTGGACTGCCCGGTCCTCCTCTTCCGCTTGGATCCGGGCCGCGGGCTTGGGCTCCAGGGAAAACCAGTAGAAGGAGTGAGGTCCGAGCGTCAGAAAATAGGGAAGCTCCCCGATGGGGGGGAATTCGGAGCGGCCGAAAATTTCCACCGGGACCATCTCCTTGAAGGCCGAAAGATCCAGTTCCAGGTACTGGGCGAAGCGGGACAGGTTGGCCACCACCATGATGCATTCCTCCTCGTGCCGGCGGAGGAAGATCAGGATCTTGCCGTTGGTCGGCTGGAGAAACTCGATGGTTCCCCGCCCGAAGGCCTTGTACCGTTTGCGGAGGGCGATCATGCGCTTCATCCACCACAAGAGGGAGTAAGGGTTGTTCTGCTGGGCTTCCACGTTGATCGTTTCATAGTGGTATTCAGGGTCATTGATGATGGGAAGGAACAGGCGTTGGGGGTTGGCCTGGGAAAAGCCCGCGTTCCGGTCCGCGCTCCACTGCATGGGGGTGCGCACCCCGTTTCGGTCTCCCAGGTAGATATTGTCTCCCATCCCGATTTCATCCCCGTAATAGAGGAGGGGGGTTCCCGGCATGGAAAAGAGGAGGGCGCTCATGAGTTCGATCCGGCGGCGGTGGTTTCCGAGGAGGGGAGCCAGACGGCGGCGGATCCCCAGGTTTATCCGCATCTGGGGGTTCCGGGCATACACCCGGTACATGTAGTCCCGCTCCTCGTCGGTGACCATCTCCAAGGTCAGCTCATCGTGGTTCCGCAGGAAAAGGGCCCACTGGCTGTTTTCCGGAATCGGCGGAGTCTGGTCCAGAATATCCAGAATGGGGAAACGGTCTTCCATGTGAAGGGCCATGAACAGACGGGGCATCAGGGGGAAATGAAAGGCCATATGGCACTCATCTCCGGCCCCGAAGTAGGCCACCGCGTCCTCGGGCCACTGGTTGGCCTCGGCCAGCAGCATCCGGTTCTTGAAGCGCTGGTCCACGTGGGCCCGCAGCTGCTTCAGGAAAGCGTGGGTTTCGGGCAGGTTCTCGCAGTTGGTTCCCTCCTGTTCATACAGGTAAGGAACGGCGTCGAGCCGCAGCCCGTCCACGCCCAGGCCAAACCAAAAATCGATGACCCGCAGCATGGCCTTTTGCACCTGGGGACTGTTGAAGTTCAGGTCCGGTTGGTGGGCGTAGAAGCGGTGCCAGTAGTAGGCCTTGGCCACCGGATCCCAGGACCAATTCGAGGACTCGAAATCCTGGAAAATGATCCGGGCCTCCGCGTATCGGTCGGGGGTGTCGCACCAGACGTAGAAGTCGCGTTCCGGGCTTCCCGGCTTGGCCCGCCTCGCCCGCTGGAACCAGGGGTGCTGGTCCGAGGAATGGTTCAGGACGAGCTCGGTGATCACCCGCAGGCCCCGCCGGTGCGCCTCCCGCAGGAAGACCTTGAAATCCATCATCGTGCCGTAGGCGGGATGGAGGTCCGTATAGCTGGAGATGTCGTATCCATCATCCTTTTGCGGCGATCGGCAGAAGGGCAGGAGCCAGATCACCGTCACCCCCAGGTCCTGCAGGTAGTCCAGCTTTTGGGTGAGCCCCCGAAAATCGCCGATCCCGTCCCCGTCGCTGTCGGCGAAGGCCTTCACGTGCAGTTCGTAAATGACCGCGTCTTTATACCACTGAGGGTCGTCTTCCAGGGTCAAGATCTCTTTTGGCTTCAATACGTTCCTTTTCCCCATCTTCTCTCTCCGCTCTCTGCCCGAGGGGCCCGTTGTTTTGCGCTATGCGGTTTGATAGGTCACATGAAGTAGTCGAAGTCTTTTTCCGTCCGCACCCTGCGCCGGATGCGGAAAATATGCGCCGGGGCCGTCCGGGGGTCTACCTCGACATAGTTTCTGGGGCCGGTCCACAGATAGCGCGCTCCGCTGAGGAGGTCATGGACCTGGTATGGCTGCCGGAGGTCCAGTCCCCATTCGGCCAGGGGCAGGTCCACCCAGCCCGCATGCTTGTGGTGGGGATCCAGGTTGACCACCGTCAGGATGGTGTTGGAATAGTCTTCGGTATTTTTGCTGTAACAAATCAGCTGCTCGTTGTCGACGGGGTGAAACCGCAGGCTCTGGTTGCTCTGCAGGGCCGGGTTTTCCCGCCGGATTCGATTCACCCGGGCGATCAATTCCCTTAGGCTCTCCGGTCGATCGAGGTCCCAGGTCTTGATCTCGTACTTTTCCGAATTCAGGTATTCTTCGCTCCCGGGCTCCCGGGGCTGGTTATCGCAGAGCTCGAAGGCCGGCCCGTAAATGCCGTAGCTCGCCCCCAGGGTGGCGGCCAGCACCAGCCGGGCCATGAACGCGGGCCTCCCCCCCATCTGGAGATATTCGGTGAGGATGTCCGGGGTGTTGGGCCAGAGGTTGGGGCGGAAAAACTCCTTGACCTCCGAACGGGTGAGATCGGTGAGGTAATCCTTCAGTTCCCAGTTGGTATTCCTCCAGGCAAAATAGGTGTAGGATTGGCTGAACCCCAGCTTGGCCAATCGGTACATGATCTTGGGCCGGGTGAAGGCTTCGGCCAGGAAGATCACTCCGGGGTCCTTCTTCTTCACCTCTCCGATGAGCCATTCCCAGAAGGGAAAGGGCTTGGTATGGGGATTATCCACCCGGAAGATCCGGATCCCCCGTTCCATCCAGAAAAGGACCACGCTTTTCAGTTCCTCCCAGAGCTCCCTCCAGTTTTCCGTCATGAAATCGATAGGGTAGATATCCTCATATTTTTTGGGCGGGTTTTCAGCGTGCTGGATCGTCCCGTCGGGGCGCCGGCGGAACCATTCCGGGTGTTCTTTCACGTAGGGGTGATCGGGAGTGCACTGGAAGGCCATGTCCAGGGCAACCTCCAGCCCGTGTTCCCGGGCTTTGTCCACCAGCTTTCGAAAATCTTCCAAGGTCCCCAATTCGGGATTGACCGCCTTGTGCCCCCCTCCCGCTGCTCCGATCGCCCACGGGCTGCCCACGTCCCCGGGCCCCCCCTGGGGATGGCTGTTCTTCCCTTTGCGATGGGTCCGGCCGATGGGGTGGATGGGGGGAAAATAAAGAACATCGAAACCCATCCCCGCGATGTCGGGCAGACGGGATTCGCAGTCCTTGAAGGTTCCCGGCTTCCCCTTATGGGCGGAGCAGGACCTGGGAAACATCTCGTACCAGGCGCTGAACCGGGCCTGGACAGGTTCCGCGACGACCCGGAGCTCCCGCTCGTAGACGGTGGCCCATTTTCTCTCCGGGCACCGGCCCGCAGCGGCGGCAAGCTCCTCGTCCTTGGCCAGCTCCACCCGCCGGGCCGTCTCCTCGGAGGAGCGCAGCCCCTTCGCCCCCTCTTTGAGCTTCCCGGGGTCCTCCCCGGAGGCGTTCGGAATCAGGTTCTCCAGGATTTCTGCCCCTATCAGGAGGTCGACGGAGACCTCCTGCCCGGCAGCCGCTTTTTTGGTCAGGGTCTGCCGCCAGGACAGGAACCAGTCGACCCATGCTTGAAGGGTATAATAATAGGTTCCCGTTTCTGTGACCTCGAAGACCCCCCGCCAGCGGTCGTTCCCCAGGAGCTTCATGGGCGCATGGGTCCACCCGGATTCTTCCCCTTTCCGATACAGGAGCCGGCAGGAGAGAACATCGTTGCCGTCCGCGAAAACATCCGCTTCTACGACCACTTTCTCCCCCACCGTCCTTTTGATGGGGAACCGTCCGCCGTCGATTTCCGGGCTCACTGCTTCGATGACCACCCTTTTTTTCCCGTCTTCCATTTTCATGATTGAACACCTTGGGAACCGAGTGGGATTGCCTCCAGAGTCGAATATCGGCTCGAGTCCAGGGATAAAGAGTCCCGCCGGTCCTGAAAACCTAGGGATTTGTAATTCTATCTATATCATAACACATCTGAGCCTCTCCTAAAACCCTAATTTCCAACGGGGAGCCGGCCCAACGCCACTGCTTTCGTCGTCGTCCTCGTCTATGTCTTCGCCCTGGCCTTCCGCATCGCCAGGGTGTTCAAGGCCGGGATCGAAGACATCTTCGAGTACGTCGAATGACGGAGAGCCGGGGCCGGCCAACGTCCACAGCCGGGTTGACAAACGCCCTCGGAGGCCCCATGCTTCTTAGGGTGAAGAGCGAGGGGCGGTGATGGACACGGGAGGCCGGTAATGGCGAAGACGAAGGTCGTTTGCACGATCGGGCCGGCGTCCCGATCGGCCGATACGTTGAGACAGCTCATCTTGGCGGGGATGAACGTCGCCCGCCTGAACTTTTCCCACGGCACGCACTCCGAGCACTTGAACGTCCTCCGGCTGATCCGCAGGCTGTCACGGGAGCTCCGCCGGCCGGTCGCCGTGCTCCAGGACCTGGCCGGCCCGAAAATCCGGGTCGGGGAGATCGCCGCCGGCATCGTCAACCTGAGGCCTGGGGCCCTATTCACGCTGACCAGCCGGAGAGTTCCCGGCGGCGACGGCCAGGTTTCCATCAGCTATCCCCATTTGCCCGCGGAGGTCCGGCCGGGAGACGCCCTGCTCCTGAGCGACGGCGCGTTGGAACTCGTCGTCCTTAAGGCATCGGCCCGGGATATCGTCTGCCGGGTCGTCGTCGGGGGACCGCTCAGCTCCCACAAGGGGATCAACCTTCCCTCCCGGTCGATCAAAGCCCCGAGTCTGACCCGTAAGGACAAAATGGACCTGGCCTTCGGCATCCGGCACGGGGTCGATTACGTCGCACTCTCCTTCGTCCGGGACGCCGCGGATATTTCGGCGGCCCGGAGGTTCATCGCCAAACGCGGCGCGGACATCCCTCTCGTCGCCAAGATCGAAAAACATGAAGCGCTGGATCATATCGATGAGATCATTTCCGCGGCCGATGCCGTCATGGTCGCCCGGGGGGACCTCGGGGTGGAAACCCCTCTGGAAAACATCCCGCAGGTCCAGAAAATGCTGATCCGGAAGACCAACCGCAGCGGGAAGCCCGTCATCACGGCCACGCAGATGCTGCGTTCCATGGTCGATGGCCCCCGGCCGACCCGGGCGGAAGTCACCGACGTGGCCAACGCCGTCCTGGACGGAACGGACGCCGTCATGCTCTCCGAGGAGACCGCCGTCGGACGCTATCCGCTCGAGGCCCTCCGGACGATGGTCAAGGTCGCGGAGGACGCCGAATCCGCCTTTCCTCATGAGGCCTGGAGCCGGAGGAGGAGCGCCGAGCCCGTCGAGACGCTGGCCGAAGCCGTGGCCCTCTCCGCGTGCGCCCTGGCCGAGAATATCCAGGCGGCGTGCCTGGTCACGTTCACGTCGTCCGGCAGCACGGCCCGCCTCGTTTCGCGATCCCGCCCGTGCCGCCCGATCGTGGCCCCGACGCCCCGCGCGAGCACCTACCGCCGGCTTGCCCTCGTCTGGGGCGTCGTGCCGGTCCTGACCAAACGCCTGACTACGGCCGACGGGATGATCCGGCAGGCCCGCCGGGCCGCGCTGGACGCGCGGCTCGCGGCGAAGGGGCAGAACGTGGTGATCACGGCCGGCGTGCCGCCGGGCGTTCCGGGGACCACGAACCTGATCAAAGCCGAAAAGCTGTAAGTGGCCCCGGGCTAGAGGTGTTTGAGCTCATCGCGCTCTTCGTCCTTGTCCCCCTCTTTCTTGAACCGCTTCTCTATAAGCCTCCGGGCCAGGTCCTGGCCTCCCAGGCCGAAGGCCAGGGCCGGCGCCAGGACCACCCCGCCGAAGACGACCGTGAACGCGGCGATCACCGTGCTCCGCCCGATGCCAAGCTGTTCGAGCGACATGGCCAAGGCGAACAGCATGATGACGGTCTTGACCCCTTTGCTGAGCAGTGAGGAGAGCCTCACGCCGGCGTTCACGGAGGCGATGAGCGCGGCCCGGCCGAGAAAATTACCGAGAAAGGGGCCGTTGGCCAGGACGATGAGGGCGATGGTCTTAGCGCTCTTGAAGCTCGGGATACCGACGAGGAGATCGACCTCTTTGAGGTCGGCGATCTTGGCCTGGACGCTTTCCGCCAACCCTATCTTTTTACCCAAGCCAGGGCGGTTTTATCAACAAATGAATAATTTTCTAAAAATATGAAACATTCGGTCTTCCCTCTTCGTATTCTAATATGTAGAAGATGGTCCGAGAGGTGAGGCCATGGAAATGCTGACCAAGCTCGAGGAGCTCATCCTCCTTTCGGTTTGGAGGCTGAAGGAGAACGCCTACGGGACGACGATCTTCCGCCACATCCAGTCCGTCACCGAGAAAAAGCTCTCCCTGGGGGGTGTGTATTTTCCCCTTGACCGGCTGACAAAGCAGGGCTATTTGCGGGCCTACTACGGCTCGGCGACTGAGGAGAGGAAAGGCCTGAGTAAGCGGTATTACCAGCTCACGGAGAAAGGGTCCGAGGCCCTCAACGACGCCAAGAGGGTCCAAGACATCATGTGGTCGGGATACGCTGGCACAGCCCTGTCCCCGGAAGAGAGCCGATGAGCCAAGCCCCGGATAGATTGTCACGCCTGGGCTACAGGATCCTGTCGGTGGTCCTCGGGCGGGGGGAGCATTTCACCGTGGTTGGGGACCTCGAGGAGATCCACGCCGGGATTGTCCGGGAAAAGGGCGCCCTCCGGGCGGGCGCCTGGTATTGGGGCCAGATCGTCCGGTCCCTTCCCGCCTATATCGGCCACCTCGTTTATTGGAGCGGAGTCATGATCAGGAACTATTTCATCACGACCGTCAGGACCATCAAGAAACAAAAGGTCTTCACCTTCCTCAACGTCTTCGGGCTTGCCATCGGGATGGCCGCCTGCCTTCTCGCCCTTCTCTACATCCAAGACTAATGGTAAGACCGCGGTAATGTGGAGTTGAGCGCGCAACTCGTTGTGGAAGAAGGAGGTTGGGCGCTGAGGACTCCACATTACTGGTCTGGTAGCATCGGAACCATCCACTTTCTTCAAGGAGGTTCCGATGCTTCAGGAGTTATTCCCACGAGTTCACGGTCGCTACTCCTCTCTACCAGTCCTTGGCCCGATCGCGGAGGGCTTCGCGGCTTTCCTCGTCGGTCGGGGCTACCCGCAGCGGCCCGTGCGCTTTCACCTTCGAGCGGCGCGGAGGGTCGACGAGCGACTAAGACGACGGCGCTGTAGATCGATCACCGAGGTTACTCGCGCGGACCTGCTGGGGTGTGCCCCGGCGGCAGGTCGGTCGCAGGAGGACGTCGGCAGATCTGCGGTCGTCCGCCTCTTGGAAGTATACCTCACCGAACAGGGAATGCTGCGACGGCCAGAGTTGTCGAACCCCGCGGAGCAAAGGCTTGATGAGTATGGTCGTTACCTGGAAAAGGTCCGTGGTCTCGCCCGGTCGACTATCGAGGCACACTTGGTAACAGCGTCGCAGTTCGTTGCCCATCTCAACAACCTGAGTGGCGTTGCGACCTTTCCGCGGCCGACCGCACAGGACGTGGAAACATTCGTACGGGACACCGGCCGTCGTATCAGCCGGGCAACGCTTCAGCACACGGTTGCCCACCTTCGCTCGCTGCTTCGCTTCCTCGCTGCCCGCGGTGAGATCACGGCCGGTCTGGACTCTCAGATCGACACCCCTCGGGTCTACCGGGGAGAGCGTCTTCCTCGTTCTCTCCCCTGGGCAACTGTGCGTGCTTTTTTAGAATCGATCGACCGCTCGACACCCTTGGGAAGGCGGGACTACGCCATGTTCCAGCTCATCGCGAACTACGGGCTTCGTGCGAGCGAGGTAGTCGGCTTGAGGCTGGATGACATCCAGTGGCGCACGGGCTGTCTGCGCGTGGCCCAGCGAAAGACTGGCACCCCGCTGATACTCCCGCTTACCGACACTGTTGGCGACAGCTTGGTGGCCTACATTCGCCGAGGGCGCTCGCAAACATGCTACCGGGAGGTCTTCCTCAGACACCGAGCGCCGGCCGGACTGTTGAAGCCGACCGCTGTCACGGAGGCGTTTCAGGCTTGGTCGAGGCGGAGCGGGTTGTCCATCCCCTTCCAAGGTTGTCACTGCCTCCGACACTCGTACGCCGTGCACCTGCTGCGTCAGGGGACATCCCTGAAGACCATCGGTGATCTGCTTGGGCACCGAAGCGCTGAGAGCACCTGCGTCTACCTTCGTCTCGCCGTCGAGGACCTTCGCGAGGTCGCCCTCAACCTGCCAACCAGTGCGGACCAGGAGGGAGAAGCATGAGAAGCAGATTCACCTCAGCCCTGGCTCCCACCATCACCCGCTATCTGTCCCTGAAAGAGGCGCTGGGCAGCGCCTATGTGGTAGAGCGCAACGTCATGGCCCATCTAGCCTCAATTATTCATAAAAAAAGCTGTTCCCCCCCGTAACGTATTGATTT
>CAZZCH010000022.1:44237-45298 GCA_964652895.1 uncultured Eubacteriales bacterium | reverse complement strand
AGCAACGCCGACTGGAAGATCCGGGAGAACTCGAACGAGGGCGTCATGAGCTTCGCCGGCCTCAACGCCCGCGTTTCCGGCGAGGTCCTGTCGAATTTCGCCCTCAACCAGATCTACTCCGAGCGGGCCAAGAAGGCCCACGAGGAGGGCGACTTCCACATCCACGACCTGAGCTACCCCATCGTCGGCTACTGCGCCGGCTGGTCGCTCGAGAACCTCATCCGCAAGGGCTTCGGCCACGTCCCCAACCAGATCCACTCCAACCCGGCCAAGCACCTCGATACCCTGACCCTGCACATGGTCAACTATATCGGCACCATGCAGGCCGAGTTCGCCGGCGCCCAGGCCTTCTCGAGCGTCGACACGTTCCTCGCGCCCTTCGTCCGCCACGACCGTCTCAGCTACGAAGACGTCAAGCAGGACATGCAGAAGCTCATCTTCGGCCTCAACGTCCCCTGCCGCTGGGGCTGGCAGACGCCCTTCTCCAACCTGACCTTCGACTGGACGATCCCCGAGGACATGAAGAATAAGCGTGCCGTCGTCGGCGGCGAGGAGCTCGACACCTGCTACGGCGACTACCAGAAGGAGGTCGACTGGATCAACCGGGCCTTCCTCGAGATCATGATCGAGGGCGATCTCAAGGGCCGGGTCTTCACCTTTCCCATCCCGACCTACAACCTCAGCCGCGAGTTCGACTGGGATTCCCCCAAGGCCAAGCTCCTCTTCGACGCCACGGCCAAGTACGGCATCCCTTACTTTCAGAACTACATCGGGACGAACATAAATCCGGGCGACATCCGGGCCATGTGCTGCCGGCTCAACCTCGACCAGCGCGAGCTCATGCGCCGGCCGGGGAGCATCTGGGGCCCGGGCGACTCGACGGGGTCCGTCGGTGTCGTCACGGTCAACCTCAACCGGGTCGCCTTCGAGGCCACGTCCAAGGACGACTATTTCTCCCGCCTCAGGGAGCTCATGACCATCGCCAAGGAGACGCTCGAAACCAAGCGCGAGATCGTCAACAACATGCTGGCCAAGGGCATGATGCCCTACACCAAGGTCTA
>CAZZCH010000022.1:0-44137 GCA_964652895.1 uncultured Eubacteriales bacterium | reverse complement strand
ATCTTCCACGCCTTCCTGCCCGAGGCCATCGACGGTGAGACCTGCAAGAAGCTCGTCCAGAGGATCGCCCAGACGAAGCTGCCATACTTCTCCATCACCCCAACGTTCAGCGTCTGCATGAACCACGGCTACATCCGCGGCCGGCATTTCCAGTGCCCGGACTGTGGTGAGGAGACGGAGGTCTACAGCCGCATCGTCGGCTACCTGCGGCCGATCCGGACCTGGAACGACGGGAAACAGCAGGAGTTCAAGGACCGGGCGACCTACGACAAGATCGGCTGAGCTCCGGGCCTATCTCAGATGAGGCGGTGAATTCATGGATTATCTGCTTTTTACCTATCCCAACTGCGGCAAGTGCGAGGCGCTGAAGAAGAAGCTGGCCGAGACCGACACCCCCTACGCCGAGTACGGCCTGACCCAGCCCCCGGGCAAGGCCAAGATCCGCGAGTTCATCAAGGTCATCAAGAGGGACGACACGGGCGCCATCATCGTGCCGACCCTCGTCGCCCACACCCAGGGCATCGTCCGGGCCGTGATCAACACGGCGGAGGAGTTCGACGGGTGGTCGAAATCAAAGGGATAGAGAAGTTCTCCAGCCGCGATTTCCCCGGCCACATCTCCTCGACCGTCTTTCTCGGCGGCTGCACCTTCCGCTGTCCCTACTGCCACAACGCGGACCTCGTCCTGAGGCCGGAGACGATTCAGACGATGCCCGTAGACTTTTTCCTGTCGCACCTCGACAGCCGTAAGGGCTGGCTCGAGGCCGTCTGCCTGACGGGTGGGGAGCCCCTCCTCCACGAGGACGTCGAGGACCTCATCCGGGTCGTCCGGGAGCGGGGCCTCCTGGTCAAGCTGGACACGAACGGCTCGTTCCCGGCTCGGTTGGAGGGGTTTTTCGCCGACGGGCTCCTCGACTGGGTGGCCATGGACATCAAGGCCCCTCTCGAGCGCTACCGCGAGGTGACCCGCTCGAACGTCGACGTCGAAAAGATCGTCCGGAGCGCCGACATCATTCGGACATCCGGCGTGAAGCACACCCTTCGGACCACGGTCGTCCCGGGGCTCGTCGGGAAGGAGGATATCATTAAGATCGGCCAGTGGCTCGAAGGCGCCGCGAATTACGTCATCCAGCCGTTCGTGCCCCAGACCACGCTCGACCCCGCTTTCCTCGAGATCAAGCCCTTCAGCCGGTCGGAGCTCGACGAGATCGTCGCCGCGGCCAAGCCTTACTTCGGCAACGTCCGGCTCGAAGGGTCGGAATGACGGAAGGAACGCCCATGGAGCTCAGAGTCAAGCGCATTCACCCCGAGGCCAGGCTTCCCGTCTACGGCCATCCCGGAGACGCCGGTTTGGACCTTTTTTCCGTCGTTGATCGCGAGCTCGCGCCGGGTGAAGTCTTTGCCGTCCCGACCGGGATCCAAGTGGCCGTCCCGGCCGGCCACGTCGGGCTCGTCTGGGACAAAAGCGGTATATCCCTCAAGAGCGTGCACCGGCTGGCCGGCGTCGTCGACTCCGGCTACCGCGGTGAGGTTCAGGTCGTCTTGATTAACCTCGGCGCCGCGCCGTTAGCCATCAAGAAGGGCATGAAGATCGCCCAACTGCTCGTCCAACCCGTGGCAGCCGTCGATGTCGTCGAGTGCGAAGCACTCGATGACACCTCGCGCGGCCAAGGCGGCTTCGGTTCGACCGGGCTCTACTGACCGCTCTCCCTTCCGCGTCCGCAGGGGGAACCTTTTCCCCGTCCCCCGCGTTTTCCTTATAGAGCGAGTGGTCTGCCCCGGCGGCGGCTGAATCCCGAGAAAGGAGTCCGGGCATGTTCCGCAACTACCTCAAGATTGCCCTCCGAAACCTCGTCCGGCACAAGGCCTTTTCCGCGATCAACCTGCTCGGGCTGGCCATCGGCATGGCCAGCTGCATCCTGATCCTGCTCTACGTCCGGGCCGAGTTCGGATACGACCGTTTCAACGTCAACGCCGACCGCATTTGGAGGGTGTCGCGCGAATGGGTCAACGAGGAGGGGTCGACCAGCCTGCATCTCGGCCACGTCGCGCCCCCCATCGCGCCCTTGCTGGCGAACGATTTTCCCGACATCCTCGAGGCGGTCCGCATCAATACGCCCGGCGAACTGCTGGTCAGCCGGGAGGACCTTCATTATCTGGAGAAACGGGTCATCTTCGCCGACGACAACCTTTTTGACGTTTTCACATTTCCTCTGCTCAAGGGGGACCTCGCGACGGCCCTGACAGATCCCTATGCTATAGTCCTCACGGAACGGACGGCGAAAAAGTACTTCGGGAACGAGGACCCGATGGGCAAGACCCTTAAGTTCGACCGGCGCATCGACTGCACGGTCACCGGGGTGGCCGCCGAGGCGCCTCGGGCGTCCCACTTCCATTTCGACCTGATCGTCTCCTTGAAGACCCTCGAGGAGATGTACGGCCGCCGGGAATTCGAGAACTGGGGCAGCAACAACTATGCCACCTATCTCCTCATGCCCGCGGACTATCCCATCGAAAAGCTGACCGGCCGATTTCCCGCCTTCCTGGACCGCCATCAAGGTCCCGATTCTTCAAAAAGGAACCGGCTCCACCTGCAGCGGCTGACGGATATCCATCTCCGCTCCCATCTCGATTCGGAGATCGAGACCAACTCCGATATCTCCACCGTCTCCATTTTCTCCGTCGTCGCGGCCTTCATCTTGCTCATCGCTTGCGTCAATTTCATGAACCTGTCCACGGCCCGGGCCTCGATCCGGGCCCGCGAAGTCGGACTGCGCAAAGTCGTAGGCGCCGACCGGAACCGGCTTGTCCGGCAGTTCCTCGGCGAATCGCTCCTCATGGCCTTCCTGGCCTTGGCCCTCGCCCTTCTCATGGTGCTCGCCGTCCGGCCGGCCTTCAGCGCCTTCGTCACCCGGGATCTGAGCCTCGATATCGTCCGCCACCCCGGTCTCCTGGCCGGCCTCCTGGGGATCGCGCTTTTCGTCGGGGCGGCGGCCGGGGCCTACCCCGCGTTCGTCCTGTCCTCGCTTCGGCCCGTCACCGTGCTCAAAGGGTCCCGGGGGAGCGCGAGTCACGGCGCGGCCTTCCGGACAGGACTCGTCGTTTTCCAATTCGCCATCTCGATCATCCTCATCGTCGGAGTCGGCGTCGTCGGGCGCCAGCTCCGTTATACCCAGGATAAACGCCTGGGCTTCGACAAGGAACAGGTTGTGGTCCTGACCATGGACGAGGCCATGCGCGGCCATTATGACGCCATCCGCCAGGAGCTTCTGGCCCATCCGGGGGTCGTCGACGCGGCCGGGTCCCGGCGGGTGCCGTCGGGCAGACTCCTCGATTCCTCCGGCGCGAACGTCATCAGCGGCGGGAACACCCAACCGGTCGATTTCCGGGTCGCCTTCGTCTGCGTGGACTACGCCTTCATCGATACCTACAAGATGGAAATGGCGGCGGGACGGAATTTCTCCCGCGACCACCCGACCGATGCGACGGAGGCGTTCATCCTGAACGAAACCGCGGTCCGCAAGCTCGGCTGGACCCCTGAACGGGCGGTCGGCCAGGCCTTTTCCTACGGCTACGGCAACCGCAAGGGGACCGTCGTCGGCGTCGTCCGGGATTTCCACTTCGAATCCCTCCACCAAGAGATCGCGCCTCTCATTCTCTTCATCCGTCCCCAGGACTTCCGCTTGATCTCCGTCTGCCTCCGGCCGGGGGCCATTCCGGGGACTCTAGACTTCCTCAAGCGCCGCTGGGCCGAGTGGCGTCCCGACTTCCCTTTCCAGTATTCCTTTATCGACGAACGTTTCGGCGAACTCTACGGCGCGGAGCGGCGGTTGGGCCAGGTCTTCCGCGGTTTTTCTTTCCTGGCCGTATTCATCGCCTGCCTGGGCCTCTACGGGCTGGCCTCGTACTCGACCGAAAAGCGGGCCAAGGAGATCGGGATCCGTAAGGTCATGGGGGCGACGGTTCCGGGTTTGACGGTCATGATCTCCCGGGATTTCACGAAATGGGTGCTGGCGGCCAACCTGATCGCCTGGCCGGCCGCCTTTTTCGCCATGAAGCAATGGCTGCAGGGCTTCGCCTATCGGGTCAGCCTGGATGCTTGGCCCTTTCTGGCGGCCGGCCTGGCGGCTTTTCTCGTCGCCCTGCTGACCGTGAGCGCGCAGGCGGTCAAGGCCGCCGTCGGCAATCCCGTCGACACTCTGCGCTCGGAGTAAGTCCGGAGGCCGGCCCGCGCTTTTCCCATCCCGTTTCCGCCATATGGTAAAATACGCTTTACGTTTTAGAGAGGATTGGACTGATGTTGCGAAAAACGATCATCGGATTTTTCGTCGCGGCGGCCGTGCTCTCGCCCTTCGTCCGGGCGGAGGAAGAGCCGGCGCCGCGTTTGAAGCTCATCTTCGTCGAGCGGTTTCGGTTCGAGACCTGGGACAATGCCGTCAACCTCGACGACACGGCCAACGACGCTTTCGCCTATACGCGGAACCGGACGACCCTCGGCCTGAGCTGGCTCGTGGCCAAGAACTTCGAGGTCCTGGGCAAGGTCACGAACGAGTTCCGAGTTTATCTGGCCCCCAAGGACCGGGCTTTCAATAGACATGAGATCTTCTTCGACAACCTCTATGTCAAGTGGACGATCTCGGGCCTCCTGCCGTTCACCATCACGGCCGGACGCCAGGACCTCAACTTCGGCGAGGGGTTCGTCATCGCCGACGGCACGCCTCTTGACGGCTCCCGTTCCTACTACTTCAACGCCCTCCGCATCGACGCCGACATCCACAAGAACCATAAGTTGACATTTTTCCTCCATACCCAGAAGACGACCGATCGATATCTTCCCGTGCTCAACGAGATACCCCAAGCCCTGGTCGAACAGCCCGAGCGGGCCCTGGCTATCTACTATTCCGGGACGTTCGCCAAGTCCAAGATCGACGGCTACGTCATCCGGAAAACGACCGTCGGAACGGACCTTTTCCCCGTTGCCGGGAGAACCGACACCTTCGGGGCCCGGGCGCAGATCCCTTTTTCGAAGCCGCTCGTCCTGACCGCGGAGGGGGCCTTCCAGACGGGGACGTACGGCGCGGCCGGCCGTTCGGCTTTCGGCGGCATCGCCCATCTCGACTGCACGCCCGAGTGGACGGTCCCGTACATCAAAACGCTAACCCTCGGCGGCGTCTATCTCAGCGGCGACGATCCGGCGACAGCCGGGATGGAGGGCTGGGACCCCATCTTCAGCCGTTGGCCGAAATGGAGCGAGAGCTACATCTACACGCTGACCCGGGAGAGCCGCTCCTCTTATTGGAGCAATCTGACGTCCCTTTACGGTTCCGTGGCTCTGAACTTCGGCAGCCGGTCCGACGGCTTGCTGATGTTGCAGAGTATGGGCGCGGTCGAGGCCCAGCCGGGAGCGTTTCCCGGCGGCACAAGTCGCTCGCGCGGCACGCTCCTCAAGGGCCGTTTGAACTATAAGCTCAGCAAGTTCTTGACGGGCCGCGTGATCTGGGAACACTTCATCCCGGGGAGTTTCTACTTTCCCGGGGCCGCGAGCTACAACTGGCTGCAGTTCGAAATGATCTTCCGCTACTGACGGCGGCTATCGGGCGAGACTGGCCAGCGGGTTGACAGCGAGAGAAACGACCATCCCGATCGTTCCCGCTTCCGCCGGCGCCATCCCGGCGATGGCGAGGCCCAGGCAAGTCCCAAGGCCGAGGATCGCCGACATCAAAGCGCCGAATTTCGTCACCTTTCTGCTGATGAGCCCCCAGACGAACGGCCCCAGGAAGAACGATCCGATCGCCCCCCACGAGATAGACAGGATGGAGACGATCGTCGCCGGACGGAGATAGGCCAGGACGACGGAGAGGAGGATGAAAACGGCCGACGTCGTCCGCATCATCCGGGTCAGTGTCCGATCAGGGACGGCGGGGTTGATGAAACCGGCGTAGAGGTCCTTGACGGCCGAAGAGCTGGAGATCAGGATGAGGGCGGCGAGCGTCGACATCGACGCGGAGAGGATGAGGAGCATCATGAGGATGGAAAGGGACGGGGGGACGACCTTGGCCAGGAACTCCGGCATCAGGACATCGAAAACGGGCTTGCCTCCGGCGAAGGCCCCGGGCGCGCCCTCGGGCGTGAGGAAAAGCCGGGCCGAGGCTCCCGTGAAGTAGGCGGTCCCCGCGATCAGGACGGCGAAAGCCGTCGAGGCGATCATGCCTCGCCGGATGGCCCGCTCGTCCTTGATGGCGTAAAACTTCTGAACGAGTTGAGGCATGGCGAAAGGCGCGACACTTGTCAGAAAGACGAGGGCGAAGAGCGGCCAGGCGCCGCCCGGACCGACGGCCGCCGTGAGCCTCGGGTCAATGGCCGTGAGGCCCGACGTCAGCCGTTCCAGTCCGCCGGCCTTCTGGATCGTGCTCGCGAGGAGGATGGCCGAGCCCAGGCACATGATCATCCCGAAGACGACGTCGATCATGGTCATGGATTTGTAGCCGCCCAGGACGAGATAGAAGGCCGTGAACAGGCCCATGAACAGGAGAGCCGTGCCGTAGGCCAGGCCGAAGTTGGCCTGGAAAAGGTAGGACAGGCCGATGAAGACGGCCGCCGAGTAGGGAACGAGGAAAAGAAAAACGGCCAGGGCGGCGACGAGCTTCAGGAACCGGCTGTTGTAGCGTTTCTCCAGGAACTCCGGCATGGTCGCGACCTGGAGCTCGACGGACATTTTCCTGATGCGGTTGCCAAAGAGGCCCCACACGCCGAGGACGCCGATCAGGGCGTTCCCCAGAGCGACCCACAGCCCCGACAGGCCGAATCCCCAGCCGACCTTCCCGGCGAAGCCGATGAAGAGGACGGCGGAAAAGTAGGCCGCGGCGTAGGTGAAGGCCGACATCCACGGTCCGACGGTCCGTCCTCCCAGGAAATAATCGGTGAAGGTCCGGGCCTTTTTCAGCCCGAGATAGCCGATGACGAGCGTCATTACGGCGTAGGCGGCGATGACGAGGGCTTTGACGAGCATGTCCTGTTCCTCTCCTCCCGGCCGGACGGGAGTTTCATATATTGCCGCCCGGCCGGCGCGTTGTCAATCTAAATAAGGGCCGGGGGCACCGGCCCGGGGTCCGTGAAAATACAGGGCCGCCCGCAGGCGATGGCCGGACCGGGCGGCGGCCTTTGAGGCCCGCGCCCCGATTTGGTATGATGTCGGACTGGCGGGCTATGACAGAAAACAAGAGCGCGGTTTACGACGTTGTCGTCATCGGCGGCGGGGTCGTCGGATGTGCCGTCCTGCGGGAACTTGCGCGCTATGACCTGAAGCTCCTCCTCCTCGAAAAGGAGGCCGACCTGGCCGAGGGTATCAGCAAGGGCAACAGCGGCGTCATCCACGCGGGATTCAACGTTCCGGCCGGGTCACTCAAGGCCAGGACCAACGTCGCCGGCTTGGGGCTGATCTACGGTTTGGCCGACGAGCTCGGCGTCCCGCATCGCAAGACCGGGAAGCTCGTCGTGGCCCTGGTGGACGAGGACCGGCCGCGGCTCGAGGAGCTTAAGACCGAGGGCGACAAGAACGGCGTCCCGGACCTCGAGATCGTGGACGAGGCCGCCATCCGGCGCCTGGAACCCCTGGCGCGCGGCCGCTGGGCGCTTTATTCTCCCCGCACTGGGATCATCTCCCCTTACGAATTCGCCATCGCCCTGGCCGAGTGCGCCGGCCAGAATGGCGCCGGGGTGTTGCCCGAAACGTCCGTCGAGACCGTCGACTTCCGCGGCGGCCTCTTCCACCTGTCGACGTCGAAGGGGACGTTCGCGGCCCGCTTCGTCGTCAATAGCGCCGGCCTTTTTGCTGACGACGTGGCCCGCCTGGCCGGGATCGACGATTACCGGATCTTCCCGTATCGGGGCGAGTATCTCATTTCGGACAAGGACTGTGGGCTCCGGCTGGGCATGCCCGTCTATCCCGTGCCCCCGCGGGACGACCCGGGCCTCGGCATCCATATCACGCCGACCCTGGAGGGGAACATCATCCTCGGCCCGAGCGCCGAGCCGGTCGACGACAAGCGCGACGTCGCTTCGACCCGGAAAGTCGTGGCCCGGCTCAAGGCCGAGTCCGGCCGGCTCATGCCGGAGCTGGCCTGGATTTCGTTCATCCACAGCTACGCGGGCATCCGGCCCAAACTCGTCGACCCGAGCGGCAAGGACAGGTTCGGAGATTTCATCGTCGAAGAGAGCGCCCTCCGTCCGGGCTGGATCAGCCTCGTCGGGATCGAGTCGCCCGGGCTGACCGCGGTACCGGCCATCGCCCGAATGGTGGCCGGGATGATCGGCGCGAAAACGGACCTCCGGCCGAAGCCGGACTTCAATCCGGCGCGGCCCCTCCGGATCCGCTTCGCCAACCTGGGCGATAACGAAAGGGCCGAGCGGGTCGCCACCGACGCCGATTGGGGCGAGATGGTCTGCCGCTGCGAGCACGTCACCCGGGCCGAGGTCGTCGCCGCACTGCGGAACCCCTTCGGGGCCCGGACGCTGGACGCCGTCAAGCGCCGCACCCGCTGCGGCATGGGCCGCTGTCAGGGCGGCTTCTGCACGCCGCGCATCGTCGAGATCCTCCAGGACGAGGGAGTGGCGGTCGAACGGATCACCAAGCGGGGCGGCGGCTCTCGCCTCTTTTTTGGAAGGCTGAAGGGCTGAGAGATGATCGACCCCGTCGAAACCCACGATGTCGTCGTCATCGGCGGCGGCCCGGCCGGATTGGCCGCGGCCCTCGGCGCCCGGAGGGCGGGGGCGGGAAAGGTCCTCCTCGTCGAGCGCGACCGGGCCCTCGGCGGCATCCTCAATCAGTGCGTTCACGACGGCTTCGGGCTCTTCCTCTACAAGGAGACGATCAGCGGTCCCGAATACGCCGAGCGGCTCATCGAGGACGTCGTCCGCGAGCCGATCAAGGTCGAGACCGGGGCCATGGTCCTCGACCTCACGCCGGACCGTATCCTTCGCGTCAACGCGCGCTCCGGTTACAAGCTCATCCGGGCCGGAGCTGTCGTGTTGGCCATGGGTTGCAGGGAGCGGACTCGGGAGATGATCGAGATCCCGGGAACGCGGCCGGCCGGCGTTTTTACGGCCGGGTCGGCCCAGAACATGGTCAACCTTCAAAACCTCCACATCGGCAACGAGGCCGTCATCCTGGGGTCCGGCGACATCGGGCTGATCATGGCCCGCCGCCTGACCTTCGAGGGCATCGTGGTGAAAGGCGTCTTTGAGATCCTGCCTTGGGTGAGCGGCCTTGAGCGCAACGTCCGCCAGTGTCTCATGGATTTCGGCATTCCCCTTGAGCTCAACTCGACTATCGTCGAGATCCGCGGCCGCGACAGGGTCGAAAGCGTCGTCGTTGCTAGGGTCGAACGCGTCGTCGGCCCGGGCAACGACGACGGTCTGGCGCCCGTTCCCGGCACAGAGACCGTCATTCCCTGCGATACTCTGCTCCTCTCGGTGGGGCTCATTCCAGAAAACGAGCTCTCGAAGCGGGCCGGCGTTGCGCTTTCTCCGTCGACCGGAGGCGCCGTCGTCGACCAGGCGCTCATGACCTCGGTCCCCGGAATCTTCTCCTGCGGCAACGTCCTCCATATCCATGACGTAGCCGATTGGGCCTCGTTCGAGGGCTCCGCGGCCGGCGAATCCGCCGCCCGTTACGCGGCGGGGGAGAGGGCGGCCCGAGGGACGGTCCGCATCACCGCCGGACCGAACGTCAAATACGCGCTGCCGCAGCTCCTGACGGCCGGGACGGCCGGCACCGAATGGAGCTTCCGGACAACGTGTCCCATGAGGAACGCCCAGGTCGTTGTCGAGGGGAAAACGACCGGGAAAGTCTATGTTCGAAAGAAATTCAACCGCCTCCTGCCGTCCGAACTCCAGAAGATCAAAGTGCGGCAGGCCGTCGAAGAGGACGTCGAGGTGAGCTGCCATGAGTGACCGTCCCGTTCTCGATCGCCTGACCTGCGTCCTCTGCCCGGTCGGCTGCGAGCTCGAGGTCCGCAAAGACGAGGCCGGGGAGCTTGAAGTCCGGGGGAACCAGTGCGACAAGGGCGTCCCCTTTGCCCTTGAGGAGATCCTCCATCCGAGGAGGAACCTGGCCACGTCGGTTCCGGTCAGGGGTATAGCGTCGAGGATGGTCTCGGTCCGGCTGAGCGGCCCCGTGCCGAGGGAGATGATCTTCCCCATCCTGGCCGAGATCGCCCGGCTCAGGCCCGAGGCCCCCATCAGCCGAGGGCAAGTCCTCATTGCCGACGTCCTTGGGATGGGCGTCGACGTCATCGCCACCCGCACCGTTGAACCCTAAGAGGGACAGCCCCACTCGCCATGACCGTGGCGAGTGGGGCTGTCCCTCTTAAGCTTCGAGGACGGCTAGGGTTTCGAGATGGGGTGTGTGGGGAAAGAGGTCGAAGGGCGAAAGCGAGGCAACCCTGTAGCCGGCGTCGAGGAAACCACGAAGGTCCCGGGCGAGCGAAGCCGGATTGCAGGACACGTAGACGACCGCGGGGACGCCGAGGTCCAAGACGCGGCGTAGCGCCTTGCCCGTGAGCCCGACGCGCGGCGGGTCGACGATAACGACGTCGACCGGTTCACGGAGCGGTTCGCTCAACAGGGCTTCGACCGTCCCCGGCACGAACGTGGCGTTATCGACGCGATTGACCAGGGCGTTTTCCACGGCGGTGGCGATATTGGCGGGAGAGGAATCGACGCCCGTCACCTGCCGGACACCCCCGGCGAGCGAGAGCTCGATCGTCCCGCTGCCGCAGTAGAGCCCCAGGACGCGGCTCTCCGGAGATAACGGAGCTTCGTCCCTGATCCTCTGGTAGAGCCATTCGGCGCCGGCGGTATTGGTCTGGAAGAACGTCTGGGGGTAAACCCGGAACGTGAGGCCGAGGAGCGTTTCTTCGATGAACGGGGCCCCGGCGACGAGCCGGGTCTTCTCGTGCTCGACGATGTCGGAGGGGCGGCTGTTCGTGACTTGGACGAAACTCTTGAGCTCCGGGACGGCGGCCTTCAGGCGCTCGGCCAGGACGGAGATATCCGTGCCTGGAAGTTCGGCCGTCACGAAGATGACCATGAGCTCCCCGGTCCTTTTCCCCTGCCTGAGAACGAGGTGGCGGACGTGTCCGCGGCCCGACGGGATGTCGAAAACGTCCAGGCCTTTTTCGCGGACGAAATCGATCACGATCGGAAAGACGCGCTCGACGACGGGACTGAATATCGGGCACGCGTCAATGGACAAAGTGCGGCGGTGGGTCTGCCGGGTGGCCGTGACCCTCTCCCTGAGCCCAAGCACGAGCCGGCCCCAGTTCTCCCCGAAGCCGAACTCCATCTTGTTTCGGTAGCCGTAGGGGTCCGGCGAGGGCGTGATGGCCTTGACGGCCGCGGTCGCCCCGGCGATACCGGCCTCCTCGAGCGTCCGTTTGACATACCGTTCTTTGAGCTCGAGCTGGGTCCCGTAATCGATGTTCTGAAAAAGGCAGCCTCCGCACGGCCCGAAATAGGGACATCGAGGTTCGGCCCGGCGGCGCGAAGGGGACTCGATCCGGATGACCTCGGCGACGCGGGCGGCGCCCTGTTCGCCGACGACCTGGACCCGGACGGTTTCGCCGGTGACGGCTCCCGGGATGAACAGTTTGCGGCCTCCGGCCACGGCCTTCCCGCAGCTCGCCGGGAAATCGATGTCCTCGACCTCGACGGTGAGCGGCGGGGCCTTGAACAGGGCCAGGAGTTGCCGGACCTTCTCCACGGGAAAGCCGACGACGTTGTCGTAATCCCCCTTGAGACGGGCGACGAACGCGTCGCCGACCTCCTGGACGGCGTAGGCGCCGGCCTTGTCAAGGTAGCTTTCCTCGTCGAGATAGCCCTCGATCATCTCCGCGGAGAGCTCGCGAAAGGTGACATAGGTCAGGTCGTAGCCCGTCAGAAGGCGGGCTTCGGCCTTGTTGTAGAAAGCCAACCCGGTCATCACCCGGTGGCGCCGGCCCGAGAGCGCCCGGAGCATGGCCCGGGCAGATTCCCGGTCGGACGGCTTGCCGAGGATGCGCAGACCCAGGGCGACGACCGTGTCGGCTCCGATGACGGTCGCTTGTGGAAAGGAGTTGGCCGCGGTTTTAGCCTTCAGCACGGCGGCGGCGATGGCGTACTCGAGCGGGTCCTCCTCCGGAACCGAGGACTCGTCGACGTCGGTCGGAAAGACGCGGAACTCCGCCGCGACACGGGCCATGAGTTCCCGGCGCCGGGGCGAGGCCGAGGCGAGGACGATATCCTCCAGCTGTGTTCTTTCCATGGTGGAGGACCTATTTTACACGATTCGCGGCGGGGCGCCATGAGGGACGCGAGTCCCGGCCGGCGTTCCTAGGGGAAGAGCCGCGTCCCCCAGCCGGTCTCGACGGCGTAATTCATGCACCGGGCGAAAATATCGTAATTGAATTCGGGGCAGACGAGACCCCTTTTTTCGAGGGCCGGCGCGGCGTTTCGGATATCGAATGTCCGGAGGTCCTGCATGTAAGGACGGTAGGCCTCGAGATAAGAGTCATAGAGACATTCCAAGGCGTTTTTTGGCTGGACGGCGAAAGCTTCCGGCCCGCAGGTCCCGATCCCGTCCAGGTGAAAGAGCCGCTCGGCGTATTCGACGATGGCCTCGATCTTCGTCGATCGGGGATTGGCGATGTGATAGATACCGCCTTCGAGGCCGTCCTCTAAAACGGCCATAAAGGCGTCGACACAGTGGTCGATGGGAACGAGGTTGAGGCCGCCCGTCCCTCCGGCCTCGATCCGGAGAGGCATGAAAAGACGGCCGCCTTCCTCCATCCGGATGGCCATTCCGGCGGCTTTATGGCCGCCTCGATCACGGATGTCGGCGATGTAGATGTCGCGGAGAAAAACGGCCGCCTTGACCGGGAAATAAACCGCGTTGAAACGGAGCGTGCGGCCCGTCTTTGAATCGCCGTAGACGATGGACGGCCGGTAGACGTTCAGGCGGATTCCCTCTCGCCGGCAGATGTCTCGGGCCATGATCTCGCCCCGGGCCTTTGTCTCTTCGTAGACGTTGGTGAAGCCGCCCGTCTCGACCCATTCTTCACGGCAGGGTCCGGTCCGCGTCCCGGCGACGAAAGAGGTGCTGACATGATGGAAAAATACGGCCCGGCTCCGGGCGGAGAAGTCGAGGACGTTGCGGAGCCCGCCGACGTTGACCGCCTCGATCTCGGCCCGCCTCCGTTCGGCGAAGGAGGTGTTCGAGGCGCAGTGGACGATCTCGTCGACCTGCCCGAGTCCCCCATGGTCCCCGGCCGCGTCGGCGGACCAGCCGGGATCGAGGATATCGCCCTCAATGACGTCGAGAGACCGGCGCAGCCCCTCATCGAGGTCGAACCAGTCGGCGAGACGGGCGATCCTGTCCCGGGCCGGGAGCCGTTTGGTGGACCGGGCCAGGACCGTCACTCGGGTGCCCGCCCGAAGGAGGGCCGCGGCGATGTGACTGCCGAGAAATCCCGTCGCTCCCGTAACGAGGATATGATGAGCTCGGGCCGCCCGTTTTTCGCGGAGTTCGCCGGGCCCGATCCTCATCGATCCCCTCGCTCAGACCTGATAGAGGAAATTCTCTTTCCTCGAGCAACCCTGGGAAAAAACGTATTTCAGGGACAGGACGCCCGGCACCCGGGCGGCAAGCGCGTCGAGCCAGGGATCGAGCTCGGGCATGGCTTTGGCGATCTTTTCCCGCTCCGCCGGGTTGGTGTGGTCGATGTAGTAATCGTATTCGAGGATGGCCCGCTTGCCGAAGTCCATGGGCGTTAAAAACCCGAAGTCGTGGTCGATGCCGTTGGCCTCAGCGACCTGGGCAAAGCCGTCCAGGATCTCGTGGATGACGGCGGGCTTGTCCGGTGGAAGGTAGACGAGGAAGGCGAACATGTGTTTGCGCCGCGACATGCGCGCGCTGACGATGCGGTGCATGTTGAGCCAGACCATGTCCGTCATCTCCGGCCGGGCGTAAAGATCCCTATAGAACGGCCGGAGTCCTTCGGGCACCGCTTCCGTGATCGTCTCGGGCGAGGGCTGAAGGGCGGCCTCGACGATCGGGCGCATCTCGGGCCGACAGAGAAGCTCGTAGGGCCGTTCGCGGCCCTCGTATTCGCCGATCAGGTTGAGCCAGCGCGGCTCGAGAAGCCGAGGCAGCCCCAGCGTCAGGAGCCGGAGAAGGTCGGCGTCGATGACCGCTGGCGTCATCCTCCGGACCGCCTCACGGGCGTACTGGTCGCCGGTCACGAAAACCATGAAGTTCACGCCCAGGGCTTCGGGAAGCGCCGCCTTGAGCTTCTGGGCCAGCGTCTCGTCGGGCGAGAGGAACGCGGCGATATAATGGGCCCCGAGGACGGCCACGGCCAGGCCGATGCGCCTCTGCCCGAGCTCGCGGGCGAATCGGACGGCCTCGTCGAGGCCCTCGAAAGGGACGAGGAGGCCTTCTTCGTCGTCCGTCGCCGGGTGGAGCTTGACGAAGGCCTTCGTGCAGATGCCGGGGGAGGGTTCGACCCGATGGGCAAAGGCGAAATGGTTCGGACCCTGCTTGTCGTTGAGCCGGAAGACGCGGCCGTCGCGGTCCACGAACTCCATGTCGACGAAGTTGTCGGCGGCGGTGCCGTAGACGTTCGACCAGGTCGAAAACGTCCCCGTGCAGACCAAGTTGCCGCAGACGGTGGCCGCCGGTTCGGCGGCGTTGATCCGCAGGCCGCGCCGGCACGCCTCCTGCTGGAGTTCGAACGAGGTCACCCCCGCTTCCACGGCGGCCGTCCAGTTGTCGAGGTCGAAAGCGATGGCCCGCATCCGGTTCATGTCGAGGACGATCCCGTCCGTGAAGACGAAGCCGAAGACACTGCCGCCGTTGCCCCGGATGGCGAATGGAAGGTTGAGGGCGTTGGCCAGCCGGACGACCGCGGCGACTTCCTCCGTAGTCCCCGGCAGGACAACGTAACGGGGCGGCTGGGGCCCGGCGAGGGGGAACGGGTCGTCGGCGTAGGTCCAGAGGACGGCCGGGTCGTTCGACACCCAGTCCCGCCCGACGATCTCCCGTAACTTGCGCAGAACCTGGTCTTCGGCGGGTCGGACGACCTCTCCCTTTGCCCGGCGGAATTCTTCGACGTAGTCCTTCAGGGCCCGCATGACGGACGTCGGCTGCATGCCCGTCACAAAATGGCACTGGGCGTCGCAGATGCCGCACATCGTGCAGGTGTCGGCGGCGTCGAGCAGCGCCTCCGTGACCGGGATCCGGCCCTCCGCCAGGCCCCGGTAGAGGTCCATCCTCCCTTGGGGATAGTAGGTGACGAAATGTTTCTCCGGGCCCGAAGGACATAGACCGGTGGCGAGGTAGTCGATCTTGCACATGGCGTAATGCCGGCACTGAGCCGCCGTGGCCCGGGCCTCATTGTCGATTCGCGGCATCAAGGACCTCCTGGGGCTTTCGCCCGAAATAGTGGACGGCGATTCCGAATGTGAGCGGACGGAAAACGACATCGATGAATCCGGCGGCCCACAGCCGTCCGGCCAGTGTGCGAGGCGGGTCGAAGACCCGGATGGATTCGGCGAGATAACGGAACGGTCCGTCTGTCCCGGTGATGAGGCGCGAGGCCGGGAGCATGAGACGGTAGGAATAGAAGGCGTAGAGAGATCTCAGCGCCCGGTTCCCCGGCAGGGAGAATTCGAGGGCCGCGAGCCGGCCGCCCGGCTTGAGGACGCGGTGGATCTCCCGAAGGCCCCGGTCGAGATGGGCCAGATTGCGGAGGCCGAAGCCCACCGTGACCGCGTCAAAGGCTGCTTCGGGGAAAGCCAACAGCTCGGCGTCGCCCTGGACGAACGTGACCGCCCCGACGCGATTCGAACGCGCGCTCTTTCTACGTCCGGCCTCCATCATCGGGCGGTTGAAGTCGTAGACGACCGCCCGGCCGGCGGGCCCGACGCGCTTCGCGGCGAGGAGGGCCAGGTCGGCCGTCCCGCCGCAGACGTCGAGGACTGCGTCGCCGGACCCGAGCCCGAGCCGCCGGACCGTCGACCGCTTCCAGAGAAAGTGGAGGCCGAAGCTGAGCAGGGCATCGGCCCGGTCATAGGTCTTGGCGATAGGGGTGAAGGTGTCGTGAACGAGCCGCTTTTTCTCTTCGGCCCCGACCGTTCTGTAGCCGAATGAAACTCTATCGGTTGGCGAACGCATGGTCCGATGATCTCCCGGTGGGCCCCACTATACCAGAGGGTCCGTGAAAGATGAAGAGTCTCCGCGGCTGATGGATCTTGTCGGGCTCGCCACAACGATTTATCTTTTGACGTTCCGGGATCTGGTTTTTTGTATAATGTCAGGGTGGAGGTAGGATAACGATGAAAGACGCGCTGGTCGGGATGACAAGTCTTTGCCTTGTCCTGGCTTTCCTGTCCCTATCGGGGTGCGCACCCTCGGCCCAAGAAGCTTCAGAAATCCGGGGCTTCTGGACGCCCACGGACCCGCCGGGGGCCGCCTATGACCTCGATGTGGCTATCGAAGTCGCGGGCGAGGAGGTATCCCTGGCCGCCGCGGGTACGATCGTGCTGACGAACACAACGAGCCGGCCGCTCTCCGTCCTCGCTTTCGAAGGAACGGTCAAGCCGGCGAGCGAATTCGTGGCGAGCGTCTCCGGCTGGCCGCTCACGATCCTCAACAGGGAAAAGAACATGCCGCTGACGACCCCGTTGCTGCTGGGCCTTCCGGAGCCGGTCCGGCCGGGCGGAAAGGTCAAGCTCGACGTTCGTTTCACGCACCATGCCTCCGTCAGCGACGGCCAGGTCCATCTCGGTCTCTGGTATCCGCGGCTTGGGTGGGAAGGGCTTCCCGTACGGGACTCGTTCAAGGTCAAGCTGAACGCTCCTCCCGGCTTCGCCGTGGCGGCGAGCGGTCGTCTCAACGCGAACTCCGGCGCCTACGAGAACGACTGCGTCACCAGCCACTTCGGGATCTTCCTGTCCAACACCATGAAAATGGAGCGGCGCGAGGCCGGGGGCGTCGAGCTCACGGCGCTCTTCACGGAGAAAGGCCGGGAGTGCGCCATGTTCTGCCTCGAGGCCGCGGCCGATATCATCCCCTTCTATAAAAAATGGCTCGGTTTCTACCCTCACGAGTCTCTGGTCATCCTCCCGGGCGGGGTGCGGCCGATGGGCGGCTATCCCTACGCCTCCGGCATCGTCGTCGTCCACGGCCAGGAGACGTTCGACCCGGGTAAGGACAAAAAGGAAAACAGATGGTGGACCTGGATCACCGCCCATGAGATCGGCCACCAATACTGGGGCGAGTCGGTCATGTCCGGCGACGTTCTCGAAAATTACACGGAATCCTGGCTCATGATCGGCATGGGCATCAGCGCGGACAAGGCTTATATGCTCGGCCGCGGCTACGGCTGGGACAGGCACCGGGGATTTATCGACGGCTACCTCGAGGGCGTCAAGGCTGGGAACGACACGACCATGGACGCGCCGGCCTCTCTTATCAAAGCGCAGAAGTTCGACCGGAACAACATCCTCATCCACGGCAAGGGCTTCACCGTCCTCAGTGCCCTTGAAACGGTCCTCGGCCGGGAGACGTTCGACCGGATTTACCGCCGTACGGCCCGGGAATACGCCGGGAAACGCCTCGAGTGGCGCGAGTTCCGGCGGATCGCCGAAGCCGAGGCCGGCCAGAGCCTCGGCTGGTTCTTCGAGGACTGGGTGAGATCCAACAAAATGCTTGAATGCCGGGTGGCCGCCAAGAGCGCGGCCCCCGCCGAAAGCGGATTCGCGTCGGAGGTCCGGGTCGAGTACGGGATGAACTCCATTCGCATGCCTGTTCCCGTCCAGGCCGTCTTCGAGGACGGGACGACCCAGACGGTGACGACCGATCGGCTGGTCCGGACGAATCTCCTGCGCTTCGCCAGCCGCTCCCCGCTCAAGGACGTCGTCCTCGACCCCGATAGGCGCCTGGGGCTCATCGGGGAAGCGATCCCGCGGACAACCGCCGAGATCGAGGAGGCCGTCGAGGACTTGGATTGGACCGGGACCGGCGAGGCGGCCCTCGAGTTCTTCAAGAACCCCGGAACGGCGGCCGTCAAGACCCCCCATGTCTGGTTCAAACTGGGACTCCTTCTTTTCGACGGCGGCGCGTATCCCCAATCCCTGGAGGCTTTCCGGAAATGCCGCGGACTCTCCACGGCGAAAGGGGACGTCTTCGGTGCCCTGGTCTGGATGGGGAACATCAACGATCTCCTGGGGAACAGGGACGCGGCGGTTTCCTGCTACGCCGAAGCGTTGAAGAACGACCCCGGCTGGGCCCTCCAGCACGACCAATACGGCCTGCGGATCAACAAGGCCTGGGTCGAGGAACGGATCAAGACCCCCTTCCGGTGGGCGAGATAAGTACGTGAGCCGGCTGGCCATCGGAGTCGATTTGGGCGGGACCAAGGTCGAAGCCTGTCTCGTCGACGAAACGCGGACGATTCTGGCCCGCAAGCGCCGGCCGTCGGAGCCCGGCCTCGGCCGGGATCGGGTCGTCGCCAATATTCTGGAACTGGTCGCCGAAACGGCGGAAGGGGCCGCCTACGAGGCCGTGGGCATGGGCACGCCCGGGACCTACCACGCGCGTGACGACATCATGTACGGCGCCCCCCACACGCCGCTTTACGAGAAACCCGGCCTCATCAGTCTGCTCAGGGCGAAGCTCCCGGTCCCTCTCATCATCGAGAACGATGCCAACTGCCTGGCCCTGGCCGAGTTTTTCGCTCAGTGCTGCGGCCGTTACTCGACCGTCATGGCCGTCATCCTGGGCACGGGCATGGGCTCGGGCCTCATCCTGGGGAACAGGCTCCACCGGGGCCCGAATGGGAACGCCGGCGAGATCGGCCATACCTCGATCGACATCGGCGGCCGGGTCTGCGAATGCGGCCGCAGGGGCTGCGGCGAGGCCTATCTTTCAGGGCCGAGCCTCGGCCGGCGCTACGCCGAGCTTTCGGGCGAATCCCTGTCCCCGGAAAAAATGTTTGAGCGGTACGAAAAAGGAGACGGCGCGGCGCGCCGCGTTTTCGAGGAATCCTTCCGGATCATGGGCGAGCTCTTCGCGAATTGCATCAACACTCTCGACCTCGAGGCCATCGTCCTCGGCGGCGGCGTGTCGAACATCCCCCTCTGGTACGAACACGTCCCGCCGGTCATGAACAGATCCTTTTTTGGGATCCCCGGCAGAAAGATCCCCATATTGAAGGCCGTTCTGGGCGATTCGGCGGGAGTGCTTGGCGCGGCCTACCTCGCCCTCCGCGAGATGCGCCTTATGGATTTCTAAGACTTTCCCCTAGCCCGAGTGAGAATGGCGGTGATGAGTACTGCCCCGACGACCCCCGTAGCGGAGGGCCCCTATTGATACTTCCCCATGATGTAGTTTTCGAGGTTCTCGATCGTCACCTTTTGTTGGGTCATAATGGCTTTGACGACGTCGCCGATGGAGATGACCCCGGCGAGCTTGCCGTCCTTGCAGACGGGCAGGTGACGGATATGCTTGTCCGTCATCAGGGCCATGCACTCATCGGCCGTCGTTTCATGCTGGACGCAGTAGACTTCCTTGGTCATGATCTCCCGAACGGCCGTATCGTGAGATTGCCGGCCCATCAGGATGATCTTCCGGGCGTAATCCCGCTCGGAGATGACGCCGACGGTCTTGTCCTTGTCGACGACGACGAGAGCGCCGAGGCCCTTTTTGGCCATGAGCTCGAGGGCGTCGAAGACCTTGGCCTCGGGTGAAATTGTCCAAGCCTTGTGGCCTTTCTGATCGAGGATTTCTTTGACGGTGATCATGATCGTTCCTCCATTTCGACGAATCCCGTTGCGGCGTTTCTCTTATATAGCCGAGCCGCGGGAGCTTGTCAATCCCCGTTGCGGGATTCCTAACGCCGAGCCTTCCGTGCGGCCGCGTCATCCGGTATAATTGAGTGAAATGACAGATCTTTCGCGGTTCGCCATCGTCCTCGTCCGGCCGGACAGCCCGGAGAACATCGGCTTGGCGGCGCGGGGGATGGCCAACACGGGCTTTTCGGACTTGCGTATCGTCGGCCTCGAAAAACTCGAAGCCCCGGCCTGGCGGACGGCCATCCACGCCGAGTCCGTCATCGAGGGGGCGCGGTTTTTCCCCTCCCTCGAGGAAGCTGTCGCCGACCTCCACGTCGTCTTGGGGTCGACGGCCCGCGTCCGCCACGAATTTCCGCTCATCACCCTCGCGGCGAGCGTCCGGCGCCTCGACGAGTACCCGGTCGAAACCCGGATCGGCCTCGTTTTCGGCAACGAGAGGACGGGGTTGACCCAGGAGGAGATCGGCCTGGCCAACATCCGTTTCCATATCCCCCAGGCGGCGCGCCAGCCGTCCTACAACCTCGGCGTTGCGGTCACCCTGACGCTTCACGCTATCGCCTTCGGGAGCGCTCCGGCTCCGGCCGCCCGAAAGGATTTCCCGTTGACGCATGTCGAACAGGCGGAGGCTGGCCAACGCTTCCGGGAGATGCTCGACGGCCTCGGCTTCATGCACGAGACCAACCGGGCCTTCATCACCGAGAAGGTCCAGGACATCTTTTTCCGCATGACATTGACGGCCAAGGATCGGGACATCATCCTGGCCATGTTTCGTAAGGCCCTTGAAGGCCCGTGGGAAACGAGGACGCGAACAAAGAGAAGAAAGGAAAACTCATGAGCCCGAAAGAGATGATCGTGAAATTCGGCGACGGACTCCAGGTCGATGTCGAATACAAGGGGTTCGTCGTCAAGACCGACCAGCCCGTCCGTGATGGCGGCGGCGGGACGGCGCCTGCCCCCTTCGATTATTTCCTCGTGTCCCTGGCCGCCTGTGCCGGGTTATACGCCCTGGCCTTTTGCCGCGAGCGCAAGATCTCGACCGAAGGCCTGGCCATGACCATGACCGCCGAGAAGGGAGAGGTTTCCAAGTTGATCGATAAGATCACGGTCTCCGTCGTCCTGCCGGACGGTTTCCCCGAGAAATACCGGCAGGCCGTAGTCAAGGCCATCGATCATTGCACGGTCAAGGCCAACATCCTCCAGGCGCCTCAGTTTGAGATCGTTACCCGGGCCTAGGGCCAGGGGGGTCACGGCGTCTGGGGCAACCAGAGATAATAGAAGCCGGTTTTAAGGACCGCCAGCATCGATTCCAGGACTTTCGTGTCGAGGGGCGAGAAATCGCCGAGACGGCTGGCGTAGATGTTCGTCTTCGTCTTCGGATAATAGGTGTAGGACACAAGTTTGGCGGTCTTGAGCGGGATCAGGGAGAGGGTCTTGCCGAGGGCGTCGTCGAAATAGCCGATGGCGTCGATGAGCCCGAGTTTCAAGGCCTGCGGGGCGGTATAGACGCGGCCGTCGGCGATCGTCCGTAGCTTCTCGGCCGGGATCTTGTCTTTCCGGTTCCGGGCCACGACCTCCAGGAAGCCCTCGTAATATTCGTCGATGATCCCCTGAAAGACCTTCTTCTCTTCCTCCGTCATGTCCCGGAACGGCGAGCCGGAGTCCTTGGCCGGGCCGGATTTGATGACGTTGACCTTGACCCCGACCTTGGCCATCAACGACTCGACGTTGGGGAAGATGGAGATGACGCCGATGCTCCCGGTCAGGGTCGACGGATGAGCCATGATGACGTCGCAGGCCGACGCGATGTAGTAGCCGCCCGACGCGGCGACGCTCATCATCAGGCCGAGGACGGGACGGCCCGTCCGTTCCTTGAAGCGGAGGATCTCATGATAGATGATGTCGCTCGCCGTCACCTCGCCGCCGGGCGTATCGATCCTGAGGATGACCGCCTTGATCCAGGGGTCCCGGGCGGCCGTTTCGAGACGCTCGAAGACGCGGGAGACGGCGTTCTTCTCCCGGGAAAAAAGGCCCGTGTCGAGCGCCGATGAGATCATCCCGTCGATGTCGATCATCAGGATCTTTTCCTTGGCCGGGCTCGGGACGAGGACGATCTCCTCGAGTTTCTCCTGTCCCAGCAGGTCGATGTGGATTTGCGGAGAACAAGCCGCAAGCGCGGCCACGACCATCGACAACAGGGCGACAGCCTTTTTCATGGGGACCTCCTCGCGAGTGTCGCTGTGCTTCGATTATAGCACAGCGGTGGGATTCGCTGCCCGGGCAGCGTCCGGCATCGTTGGCCAGCTGTCTCCAGCCGCTAGGAAGAGGCCTTCTGGAACCTTTTTCCGGCCCGGCGGGTCGGCGGGCAGACCATCCGGATCGCCCGCGGCAGGATCCGGAATTCGAGTCGGTCCCGGTCGCCGAGGAACTCGCCGTTGAACTGGAGGGGCAGGTCGCGGCCGCTGATGACGAGGCGCTTGGCCTTAAAATGCCGCATCCGCCTCTGGTAGAGGCCGAAGTAGATCAAGGGGAAGAGGAAGGCGTATTTGAGCGGCCCCATCTCGAACAGGGAGATGTCCAGATAGCCGTCGTCCACGACGGCGCGGGGGGCGATGTTCCAGCTGTAGCCGAAATAGTTCGTCTTGGTGACGATGCAGTCGAAGAAATTCGAGGTGATCGTCTTGGACTCGAAGGGGCCCGAATGATCGAACCCATCATAGAGCTCGAGCGTTTTCCGGTCGTTCGGCGTGTCGAAGAGCCGCCGGGCGGCGAGAAGGTGGCCCCAGACGCCCATGATCTTGCCGCGGAGCTTTTCTCCGGTCACCCGGGCCGTCGCCCCGACGCTGGCGAACGCGGCGACGCGGCCTTCGACCTCCATGAGGTCGATCTGCCGGGGGACGCCTTCGACCAGATAGTCGATCGCCCGTAGCGGGTTCTTGGGGATGGCGAAGGCCTTCCGGAAGGCGTTGCCGCTGCCGAACGGAATGACCCCGAAGAGGACCTCGGCTTGCTTACCGGCCATGAAGATCCCCTGGAGCGTGTCGGCGATCGTCCCGTCCCCGCCCATGGCCACGATCGTCCCGGAATCCTTGCACGCGGCGACGGTCCTGTCCATGGTCGTCTGCATGTCGTCGAGCCCGTCATAGATCTCGCCGGGGAGCTTCTTTTTCAGGTAGGCGCGGAGGAACTTCCGCCTCATCCATCGGGAATTCGCCGCCCGGGGGTTGATGAGACAGGCGACCTTGAGGTTCCTTTTCGTTTCCGTCATATTTCTGATGGTTTCGTGAACGCGCCGCTCGACTCCCTCATGTATAGCATGCCGGAAGCATCCTGTCAAAAACCGTCGTGCCGGGTCATTGAACGTGCCCCGCCCTTCGGTTAGAATAGGGCGTCAGAACGATGAGAGAACTGGAAAAAATCGTCGCCGTCGGGGACAGACGGTTCCTTCTGCGCGTCGAGACATCCCACGAATCCGAAAAATACAGGATGTACGAGGATCTCCGCAACGAGATCTGGGATTTTCCCGACGATCGCCTTTCCGGCACGCGGAACATGATGTGCGAAAACGTTTTCCACGAGGGAGGGAGCCTCTTTATCGGCGCTTTCGTCGAAGCCCCCGGCGGGGGCTTCGCGGCCGCCGGAGAGAATCTTGTCGGATTCTGCTACGGATTCGTCGGCGTCCGAGACAAGGAGATCGGCTTCCGCGAACGCTCGAACCTGCGCTTCTACTCCCAGTACGCCGGGGTCAGGAAGGCCTTCCAAAGCTTCGGGCTGGGGATCCCGCTCAAGGAGTTCCAGCGGGAGATGGTCCGCGGCATCCTGGGCGTTTCCACCGTGATCTGCACCTACGACCCGTTGACCGGGGTCAACGCCCACCGCAACGTCCGCCATTTCGGCATGGACGTCCTCGAATACCGGGTGGCGACCTATGGTGAATACGGCGGCCTCCTCAACCGGCTGGACGTTCCCACCGACCGCTTCCTGATGTCCTGGGATCTCGAAAGGAAGGCGGGACGCGGAGGGCCAGCCTATGATTTCGACGCGGCGCTGGCGGCGCCCCAACCTATCCGGGCCGGCCGCCGGCGAATCACGGGCAAGAGCTCCGAGCTCGAGCTCGAAGTCGTAGAGAAGGCCGATGCGAACCTTGGGGGAGACGTCCTTCTCGTTCGAATCCCCTTGGATTTCTACAGGATGCTTCAGGAAACCGACGTGGCCGATGCGGATGTGCGCCGGATCCCCATCGACTGGAGGCTGGCCACCCGCGAGATCTTCCAGGATCTTTTCGCCCGCGGCTACCGGGTGGTCGATTTCCGGAAAGCGAAGGGAAGCGTTCCCGGAAACTATTACGTTTTGTCGCGTCCCGTCCCCCCAAACCGATGAACGCGTCCCCGGGCACCCGGACCCGGTTCCGCGAAAAAGCCGGCCTTCGGAAGGCATCGCCACGGCGCCGCGCATCTGGTATACTACCCGTCTCATGCACACCGAACGCGGGCCCGCCTTTGGGCGAGATTTTCTTCCCGCGGGAATTGAAGGAGTATCCATGAAGATTCAGAAGACCGGACTTGTTCTATTCCTCGTTTTAGGCCTTGCCCTGGCATCTTGTCGGACGGCGAAAACGTCTCCGACCGTCGAAGAGAAAGCACGCGAGCTCCATGCCCGCATGCTGACCGTCGATACCCACTGCGACACGGCTTTCAGCCTGCTCCGGACCGATTGGAAGATCGGCGACCGCCACGACCCGAACGCCCGCGGAGCCGGGAAGATCGACCTACCGCGGATGAAAGAAGGGGGGCTCGACGCGGAATTCTTCGCCGCCTTCGTCGGCCAGGGCCCGTTGACGCCGGAAGCCTATGTCAAGGCCAAGGACCGCGCCCTGCAGGCCGTCGAGGCCGTCCGCAAGATGACGGAGGAGTACCCATCGGTGATCGGCCTCGCCGTCGATCCCGAGGGCGCCCGGCGTTTCAAGAAAGAGGGCAAGCTCGCGGCGTTCATCGGCATGGAGAACGGTTATCCCATCGGCCGAGACCTTGGCCTCATCGAGTTCTTTTACAAAAAAGGCGTCCGGTACATCACCCTTTGCCATACGTCCGATAACGATATCTGTGATTCCTCGACCGACCGCCGCGACCCCCAGGACAAGGGGCTGAGTGATTTCGGCCGCGAGGTCGTGGCCGAGTGCAACCGTCTGGGCATGCTCGTCGACATCTCCCACGCCTCGGACAAATCGTTCTTCGACGTCCTGGCCGTGACCAAGGCCCCGATCATCGCCTCACATTCGAGCGCCCGGGCCATGTGCGACAATCCCCGGAACCTGACCGACGAGCAGCTTCGGGCCCTGGCCAAGAACGGCGGCGTCATCCAGATCTGCTTCCTGGCCGCCTACGTCAAAACGCCGCCCGTCATCCCCGAGCGCGAAAAGGCCCTCAAAGAGCTCGAAGCCAAATACGGCAACATCCGCCAGATCCAGGACGAAGCTCTCCGGACGAAGGCGAGGGCCGAGCGGGAGGCCGTCAACGAGAAGTTCCCGGAGGTCCGGGCGAACGTCCAGGACCTCGTCGACCACATCGACCACGTCAGGAAGGTCGTCGGCGTGGATTACGTCGGGATCGGCACCGACTTCGACGGCGGAGGCGGGGTTGTCGGCTGCGATGACGTCAGCGGCATGATCCACGTGACCGAGGAGCTCATCCGCCGAGGCTATACCGATCGCGAGATCGAAAAGATCTGGGGCGGCAACTTCCTCTGCGTCTTCCAAAAGGTCATCGATCTGGCGGCTAAATAGGGCCCCACTCGTCGGCCCGTTTGTAAAGAATTCTTACGTTTTTTGTCTGTTCTATCCGTTGGAAGGGATTGGTCCTCTGGCCCCGTCTCTCTTCCCCTGGCATGAACCTTGCTTTGGCTCAAGAGAGGACCGTCAGGTGTATTTTGTTCGGTTTTTGATTATCATGAGACGATCTCCATGTTGAACGTCCGTCACGCCCGCCTTCTCTCCCGATCGGTCCTATCGCTGCTCTTCGTTGTGGGTGCGGCCGGCTCCTCGGGAGGGCTCCGTCCGCAGAGCCCGGGATCCGCGCCGAGGTATAACGGGACTTTCCGCATCAAGGGCAACTGGCTGCCCTTCAACCAGGTCTTCGACCCGGCCGCCCCTTCCCACTATTTCATCTGTGAACAGCTCTATGACGGGCTGGTCAAGTTCGACGCCCATTTCAATCCCATGCCTTCGCTCGCCGAATACTGGATGGTTTCCCCCGACGGGAAACGCATCACCTTTTATCTCCGGCGGGGCGTCCGTTTCCATAATGGGCGTGAGCTCACGGCCGACGACGTCAAGTACTCCCTCGAACGGCTGGTCAAGAACAGACCCGGCAATACCTACTATCAGTACTTCACCCAAAAGGTCGTGGGCGCCGAGGAGTTCTGGCAGAGCCAAGCGTCCGAGGTCACGGGGTTCCGGGTGATCGACAAATCGACCTTCGAAATACACTGGAAGCGTCCCTACGTCTCCGGTCTTTATCTTTTGGGGATGTACTACTGTAAGGTCCTGCCGAAAGACCTCCTCGAAAGCCAGGGAAAGAACTTCTTCCGGAAGCCCGTTGGGACGGGGCCGTTCAAGTTCGCCGAGTGGATCCGCAGCCCGCGCCTGGAGATCCTGGGCGTCGCGCTCGAGCGCAACTCTTTCTATTTCGGCAAGAAGCCCTACCTCTCGGCGATCGAATACAGCCCCCATTTCACGGACGATCAATTCGACGAGGGCAGCGTCCACCTGGTCACCGTGACCTCGGAGCGGAACCTCCGCCGGCGGTTCCAGGTCCTGGAGAACAACACCTTGAAGTCGTTCTTCCTGGCCCTGAGCTGCGATACCCCTCCCCTCGACCAGGCCGAGGTCCGAAGGGCCTTGGCCCTGGGGCTCGACAAGCCCCGCCTGGCCGAAGCCTACGACACGCTGCCGTTCCGTC
Source organism: uncultured Eubacteriales bacterium (assembly GCA_964652895.1). GTDB lineage: Bacteria > Acidobacteriota > Aminicenantia > Aminicenantales > Saccharicenantaceae > RBG-16-66-30. Next base: position 17,295 of record CAZZCH010000022.1, on the reverse strand, counting down.
ACTTGGTCCTCGACAGCTACATTCCGCCCCTGCTCCCGGGCTTTTTTCCGAGGGCGGCCAGCCCTTTCAACGATCCCGATACGGCTAAACTCCTCCTCGACCGTCTCCTGCCGGAGGGCGGAAGGAAGCGCCTGAAGCTGACACTCCTTTTCGCCTCGCCGCGTTCCGATGAGTCTTCCCGATTCGCCCGGGAGCTCGAACGCCAGCTGGGGGCGATGGAGATCAAGCTGGACGTGAGATACCTCAGGAGGCCCGAGGACATCCTGGAGGTCTGCGGACCGTACTTGAAATTCCTGGAATATACCATGGACTTCCCCGACCCCGAGAACATCATCGTCCCCCTCTATCATTCCCGGTCCATCGTCAACGAGCGCAACGCGCGCTACGCCAACCCGCGGCTCGACGGTCTGCTCGAGCAGTCCGAGGTCGAGCCGAGCTGGGAAAAGCGGATCGGCCTGTTCCGGGCCATCGAAAAGATCCTGTACGAGGAAGTGCCCGCGATCCCCCTGTTCTCGGAACGCGTCCGCATCGCCGTTCAACCCCAGGTCCGGGGGGTGCATCTCCCGGCCATGGGGTTCATATTCCTCGACACCAAGGACATCTGGCTGGAGGATTGAGCAGAACCCCGTGAAACTCAAGATATCGATCTCGACGCGCCTCGTCTTCTGGATCACCCTGCTCGTCTGCCTTCTCTTCGGGGCCGTCCTCGTCGTCATCCAAGGCCGCGAGGCCGCCATACTCTCCGAGGAGGCGGAGGCCCGGGCGCTCCTTCTCGCCGAGAGCATGAAGGACGCCAACTTCCAGTCGCTCTTTCGCTGGGACCGGGCCGCGATCCAGAGATACGTCGACGACCACATCGATGAGGACATGCCCTACATCGTTTTCTACGATAAACTGGGCCGGCCCTACGTCGCCGGCGAACTCGTCCCCGGGCAGGGAGCCCTCGAGCCGGGGAGCCGCCTCCCGGAAGACCTCGTCCGCGACGACCCCCCGTTTTCCGAAGAGAAAGTGATCCAAGTCCGGGGCCGAGGGCTGAGGGTCCGCGAGGTCGAGATCGCCGTCTTCCCGCCGAATAGTGAAGACCCCAAGTGGGCTTCGATCAAGATCGGCATGTCGCTCGAGCCCATGTACGCCAAGCTGCGCGAGATCCAGAAGGTCCTCCTGATCATCGCCGCCGGCGGGTTCCTCCTCGGGGTCGCCGGGGCGACGCTCCTGGCCAGGCGGATCACCCGGCCCCTTCACAGGCTGGTCGAGGGGACCATCAGGATCTCGAAGGGAGATTTCTCCCAGGCCATCGCTATCGATTCGAGGGACGAGGTCGGCGACCTGGCCCGGAGCTTCAACGAAATGACGCGCCAGCTTCTCCAGGCCCGGGACCGGATGGAGGACGCCAACCGGAAACTCGTCCAACACGAGAAGCTGGCTTCCATCGGGCGCATGGCGGCGACGATCGCCCACGAGATCCGGAACCCCCTGACCTCGGTGAAACTCAACATCCAAAAAGTCGCCGAAGACGAAAGCTTCGCCGATGTCGTCAAGGCCCACCTCGGCCTGTCGCTCGAGGGCATCGACCAGATCGAACGCTTCATCAAGGAGCTCCTCAATTTCACCCGCGTCCCGGAGCTCAGCCTGGAGCGTTGGCCGATCGAACAGGTCGTCGAGGAATCGCTCAAGCTCCTCAGGGAGACGCTCGCCGGGAAGAAGGTCGTCGTGGAGACGGTCTTCGCCGAAGGGCTGCCCCAGATTCACGTCGACGCCGACAAGATGCGACAGGTCTTTCTCAACATCCTCCGCAACGCCCACGAGGCCCTCGAGGCCGGGGGAAAGATCAGCATCGTCTGTGAGCCGGCCGAGGAAGGCGGCAAGAGGATGGCCCGGATCCGGATCTCGGACAACGGGCCAGGTATCCCGGAGAAGGACTGGGAGAGCATCTTCGAGCCGTTCTTCTCGACCAAGCCCTCCGGCTTCGGGCTCGGCTTGGCCAACGCCCGGAAGATCGTCGAACAGCACAACGGGACGATCCGCGTCTGCAAGAGGCGGGGGAGGGGGAGCACGTTCGTCATTCTCATCCCGGTGGAGGAAGCGCCATGAAGTCCATCCTGATCATCGAAGACGATCCGCTCGTCCGGAAAACCCTGGCCTCCCAGCTCGGGAAAAAGGGCTTCGATGTGGCCACGGCCGAGGCCGGAGAGGCGGGCGTCCGGACCTACGGGGAATCCTCCCCGGACGTCGTCCTCCTCGACCTCCGTCTCCCCGACATCGACGGGCTCGAGGTCTTGCGTAGGATCAAGGAGCGCAACCGCCGGGCCATCATCCTGATCATGACGGCCTTCGACGACATGAAGACGACGGTCGAGGCGATCAAATTGGGGGCCTTCGAGTATCTTGTCAAGCCGCTGAACGCCACCGAGCTCGACCTGACGATCGACAAGGCCTTCCAGGTCCGGGCCCTGGAAGAAAAGGTCAGCTACCTCGTCGAGGAGAAAAAGAAGGATTACACGATCGACAACATCATCGGCCATTCGGCCGGGATGAGGGGCGTCTTCAAGCTCATCGGGTCCGTCGCCAACACGCGGACCAACGTCCTCGTCCAGGGCGAGAGCGGTACGGGCAAGGAGCTCGTGGCCAAGGCCATCCACTACAACAGCCTCTGCCGGGACGAGCCGTTCATCGTCATCAATTGCTGTGCGATCTCAGACACCCTCCTCGAAAGCGAGCTGTTCGGACACGTCAAGGGCGCCTTCACCGACGCCGTCAGCGAGACCAGGGGCAAGTTCGAGATCGCCGGCAAGGGCACGCTCTTCCTGGACGAGGTCGGCGACGTTTCCCCCAATCTCCAGGGCAAGCTCCTCCGGATCATCGAAACCCGGGATTTCATGAAGGTCGGGGGGGAGAAGGTCCTCAAAACCGAAGCCCGCATCATCGCTGCCACCAACCAGAACTTGAAGGGATTGATTGAAAAAGGGAAGTTTCGCGAGGACCTCTACTACCGGCTCAAGGTTGTCGAGATCACCCTGCCGCCGCTCCGGGAACGGCGGGAGGACATCCCCGACCTCGTCGCCTACCTCCTCGAAAAGATCAACCGGGATCTCCGCCGCAACGTCCACAAGGTCCCGCCCGAGGTCATGAAGACCCTCGGCGACAATCCCTGGCGGGGGAACGTTCGCGAACTCGAGAACGCCCTGACCCGGGCCGTCATCCTGGCCAAGGGGGACGTCGTGCTCAAGGAGAACCTGCCGCTCGAGCCCGACGAGAAGTGCTCCTTCGCCGACGAGCTCGTTCCTCTTGAAGAGGTCGAAAAAAAATACATCCAGTACGTCCTCAGCTCCGTCAAGGGGAGCAAGACGCGGGCCAGCCAGATCCTCCAGATCAGCCGGCCGACGCTGGACAAGAAGATCAGGGAATACGGCCTCGACTTGGGGGAGCCGTCCTGACCCGGGCCGTGTAAACTCCCTTGCCCGCTGTAAACAATCTTAGGCCGTTACCCGTCCGAAGACGGGCCCCCGGGTGCTTTTACCCTGATGAACGGCGGTCGCAATTGGCACAAAAGGTGCAATTAATAGGGGTGAAAGATGGACAGAGGCATCCCATGGCAACGAAAAAGATCGTGATCATCGACGACGACGAAAGCATCCGCAAGACGTTCAGCCTGCTTCTCGGCAAGAAATACAGGGTCACTGCCCTGAAGGACTCGCGGGAAGCCCTGTGCAAGCTCAAGGGATCACGGACGGATCTCGTTATCGCCGATTACAAGCTCCCCTATCTGAACGGGATGGAGCTCATCAAGAAACTCCGGGAGCAGGGCTTCGAAGGGGAAGCCATGCTGATCACCGCCCATCCGGACGATGTCAAGATCGAGGACATGAGCCGGCTCGCCATCAGCCATTTTTTTGTCAAGCCGCTCGACCTCAACGTCCTCGATCTCTCGATCGACCGGGTCCTTCAGCCCCGGATCCCTCCGGAATAGGCGCCCTAAACCCCGAACAAACCCCGGGATTTTTTCGGGGTTGACTCTTGCCGTTCTTTATTCCTACAATGACCTGGAATATCCGAAGGAGGTCTATCCATGAACGTTCCGTCAGGTCTCTCCCGGAGGGAATTCGCCAAGCGCCTGCTGGCCGGTTCGGCCGTCTCCCTGTCCGTGCTGGAAGGTCTCAACGCGGGGATCTACCAGAAGGTCACGTCTCTCAATCAGAAGTACCTCGAGGACGAGGCGCCCGACGGCGTCTATTGGGAGGAGATCCGCGGTCTCTACGGCTTCGAGGACCGCTTCATCATGATGAACAACGGCACCCTCGGCCCCATGCCCAAACCCGTCTTCAACACGCTCACGCGCACTTTTCGCGTTCAGATGACGAACCCCTACGACGGTTATAACTACCTCCCGACCTTCCGCGAGTCCGTTCGCCGGAAGCTGGCCGCGTTCGTCAACGCCTCCCCCGACGAAATCGCCCTGACCAGCAATACGACCGAAGGCATCAATCTCGTCGTCAACGGTCTCGACATGAAGGAGGGCGACGAGGTCCTGGTGACCAGCCTCGAACATCCCGGCCATATCAACCCCTGGCGGCTCAAGGAAAAGAGGGCCGGCATCAAGATCACGCAGGTGCCCATGCCGCTTTTCCCGAGGAACCCGCAGGAAATCGTCGACGCGTTCGCCGCGGCGATAACGCCGCGGACGAGGATCATCAGCATCAGCCATACGGTCTTCATCACCGGGCTGATCATGCCCCTCAAGGAACTGAGCCGGCTGGCCCACGATAAGGGGCTCCTCATCCTCGCCGACAGCGCTCACGGCCTCGGTATGCTCGACCTCGACATGAAGGAGTTGGGAATTGATTTCTTCATGTCGAGCCCCTACAAGTGGCTCGGTGCGCCCACCGGCGTCGGCCTCCTCTACGTGAGGAAGGAAGCTTTGGACGGGGTCTGGCCGACTATCGTCAGCTCGGGCTGGGACTCGACGAAAGGGGCCGCGAAGCTCGATCCCCAGGGGCAGCGATCGGACGCCCTCCTTTTCGCCCTCGACGAGGCCATGAACTTCCAGAACAGAATCGGCAGGTCCCGGATCGAACGGCGGATCAAGGTCCTGGCCGGACACCTGAAGCAGGAATTGGCGAAGATCCCCGGCGTGAAGCTCCATACGCCCGTCGACCCCTATCTCAGCGCCGGACTGACCGCCTTTTCCATGGTCGGTGCCGAGCCGGCCAAACTCGTCGACTTCCTCCGGGAGAAATATAACCTCGTCGTCCGGACGGCGGGCAGCTCCAGCGCGGGAACCTACGGTGTCCGGGTCTCCACGCCGATCTATGTTTCGACGAAAGAAGTCGACATGGTCGTCGAGGGCGTCCGGACGCTCCTCGCCCACAAAGCCTGAAGCGGGAATGCCCTTTTTGCCGGCCTCCCGGGCCACCGGCTGAGGGTCGGATTCCGACTCGGGACGAGCCGGAGCGAGCCCCTCCAGCCCGGCTACTGTAAACGAAATTTACTTGGTTCGGGGCGGGAATTAAAAAAATTTACGCCACGCCCTCCGCCTCCAGGGGAGCCGGGCCGTCCGGATTCTGGCATAAAATATGCATTCATCATGAATGGAGCCGCAGATGGCAGACATCAAGGGCAAACGGTCAGCGCACCCCGAGGGATGGAAATAAATGCATAGATCGGCCGTGAGAGAGCCAATAACGAGGGACCTCCTCCCTCAGGGTGCCTTCATTAACGTCGTATTCCCGATACCCTTCCATAACCCTCCTTCTTTTTGTTCCGGAGCGAGGGGTGCCGCGGGGGCACCCCTCCGCACTCTTTCCTAAACGGCCGGACTCTATCCCCAGGCTTGAACGGTTCATTCAGCGGTCCGCACAGTCCGGACGGTCGCGCTAGCCGCACTCGTGACGGTCGGAAAATGGGCCGGATTGATGTTAGCCGCGCGAGAGGAGTAAGATGGCTCGAGAGGTGAACAAAACATGAGAGTTCTCAGAGTGGGCGGGATCGTCCTTATCTCCGTGGCGATCGTCGGCTTCGCCGCCGCGCAGGCGTCGAAGCCGGCCGGCTATCATCTTCTCAAAAAGCACGTGCTCGGCGGCGAGGGCGGCTGGGACTACCTGGCCTTAGACGGGCGGACGCACCTCCTTTATGTGACGCACGGCAATTCCGTCGAGGTCCTCGACGTCGCGACGGGCGTCAAGGGTCAAGCCATCTCCGGGCTCAAGGGCGTCCACGGCGTGGCCTTCGCCCCGGAGAGGAACCGGGGGTATATCTCCAACGGCCGGGGCAATAGCGTCTCCGTCTTCGACCTCAAGACGCACGAGATCCTCGCGGAAGTCCCTTCTTCCGGAAAGAATCCCGACTCCGTCATGTACGACGCCTTTTCGGGCCGCGTCTTCACCTTCAATGGCGCGACGGCCAACGCGACGGCCATCGACGCGGCCACGAACAAGGTCGTGGGGACCGTCGACATCGGCGGCAAGCCCGAATTCGCCGTGACGGACGGCAAAGGCACGATTTTCGTCAACAACGAGGACACGAGCGAAGTCGTGGCCTTCGACGCCAAAACGCTCCAGGTCAAGACGAGATGGTCGATCGCGCCCGGGGAAGGTCCGAGCGGCCTGGCCATCGACCTCGAGCACAAGCGCCTTTTCAGCGTCTGTGACAAGGTGATGGTCGTCTCGGATTTCGCGAACGGGAAGGTCGTCGCGACCGTTCCGATCGGCGGCGGCCCGGACGCCGTCCGCTATGACCCGGGGACCGGCCTGGTCTTCGCCTCGAACGGCGAGGGGACGTTGACCGTGGTCAAGCAGGAATCGGCGGACACGTATGTGGTCCTCGAGACCGTTCCGACCGCGCCGCGCGCCCGGACCATGGAACTCGACCCCAAGACGCACCATGTCTTCGTCGTCTCGGCGGAATTCGGCCCGGCGCCAGCCCCCACGGCGGAACAGCCGAGGCCCCGGCCCGCCGTGGTCCCGGGCTCGTTCATGGTGCTCGAGTTCGGGAGATAGCGAGAGCCGAGAAGCGGGGAATCGGAACCGGTCAGCCCGCTTTTCGCCGGCCCACCATCAGGTAATAGATCGTCGGCGTGGCGATGAGGGACAGGAGCACCGAGATGCAGAGAGCGCCGATGACCGCGATGGCCAGGGGCTTGAGCATGTCGGCGCCGGAGCCGATGCCGTAGGCCAAGGGAAGCATCCCCAGGGCGGCCGCCATCGAGGTCATCAGGACGGGCCTGAGCCTCCGCCGCCCCGAGCGGACCAGGGCTTCGGCCAGGTCCAGCCCCTGCGAGCGGAGCTCCTTGACGTAATCGAGCATCAGGATGCCGTTCTTGGCGACGATACCGACCCCGATGATCGCTCCTAGCAGCGAAACGACATTGAGGGACGTCCCCGTAACCCACAAGGCGAGCACGGTCCCGAACATGGCCAGGACCGCTCCGAAGACGATGGCCAGCGGCTCGGCGAACGAGCCGAACTCGAGCAGGAGCACGGTGAAGACAAGGAAGATGGCCATGAGCAGGACGATCATCAGGTTGCGGAAGGATTCGCGCTGCTGCTCGTAGAGGCCGCCGTACTCGATCGTACCCGGAGGAATGGTCTTGTCCCGGCCGAGCGCTCCGCGGATCTCGGCCATGGCGCTCCCCAGGTCGCGGCCTTCGAGCCTGGCCGTGACGGCCACGTCCTGCCGCGAGTCTTCGCGCCGGAGCTCGAGCTGGCCCGGCTCTTCCGTGATATCCACCACCTGGGATAGCTTGACGAGCGTCCCGTCCGGCGTCCGCAACGGAAGTTCGCGCAGGTTTGCCAGCCGGTCGAGCCGCGCCGGATCGACCTTGACCCGGATATCCACCACCCGGTCGCCTTCGAGGACGGTCGAGGCCGTCTGCCCGAGCATGGCCGTATTGGCCGTCGCGGCGACGTCCGCCGCCGTCAGGCCGAACCGCCGCGCGTCGGGCAGCCGCAAGCGCAGGCTGATCGTCGGTCCCGTGTAGACGAGCCCGTTGAACACGTCCACGACTCCCGCGACTTTCTTGATCGTTTCCTCGACCTCGGGCGCCTTTTTTTCGAGCCAGGCTTGATCGGTCGAAAACAATTTCACCTCGATGGGTTGCGGGGCCCACATCAGGTCGCCGATGAGATCGCCCAGAATGCCGGGGAATTCCCAGGTCAAGCCCGGGAGTTCCGTGTTGAAACGTCGCCGAAGTTCGGAGATGACGTCCGCGGTCTTCCGTTTTCGATTGCTTTTCAGTTTGACTAGGAAATCGCCCGTGTTCGGCTCGGCGATGGACAGCGCCAGTCTTGCCCCCGTGCGGCGGGAATAGCTAGCCAGCTCCGGGACCGTCCGCAGGATCTCCTCCGCCTGCAGCAGCTGGCGATGGGTTTCCGCGAGGCTCGTCCCTGGAGGCGTGAAATAATCGATGACGAACCCCCCCTCGTCCATGGGCGGCAGGAATTCGCTCTCAAGGCGGCTGTAGACGAAGACCGTGGCCAGAAGGACGAGCCCGCAGACGGTCAGGGTCAGCCAGCGGCGCTTGAGGGCGGCCCGGACACCCGTCTCGTAAAGCCCGATGACGCGCTGCAACAAGGGGCCGCTCTGTTCCCCGTGGACCGTGCCCGTTCCATCCCTCCGGGAACGGAGGAGCCATGCGGCGAGCGATGGAGTCAGGGTCATGGCCAGGGCCAGGGACGTCAATAGGGAGACGACCATGGTCAGGGCCAGGGCCCGGAAAAATACGCCCGTGATCCCCTCGAGGAAGGCCAGGGGGATGAATACGACGACCGGCGTGAGAGTGGAGCCGACGAGCGGCCGCAGGATCTCGCCGATGCCGTCACGGATGGCTTCCAGGCGCGGTTTCCCGGTCGCCCGTTTGGTGTGGATGGCCTCAACGACGACGATGGCGTCGTCGATGACGAGGCCGATGGCCGCGGCGATGCCTCCCAGGGTCATGAGGTTGAAGGTCAAGCCGCCGATCTTCATGGCGAGGAGCGTGATGAGCACCGTGATGGGGATGACCAGCGTCGCGACGAGCGTCGTCCCCCAATTCTTCAGGAAGAAATATAGGATGACCACGGACAGGACCAGGCCGAAGAGGATGGCCTCCCAAACGCTCGCGACCGAGGCGTGGACGATCTCGGATTGGTCGTAGAAAAACGCGAGCTTCATGTCCGGGGGCAATTCACTTTTCAGACCGGCCAGCTGTTTTTTGAGGGCCTTGGCGATGTCGAGCGTGCTTCCGTCGGGCTGGCTGCGGACGTTGAGGAGGACCGCGTTCTCGCCGTCGGCGGTCACGATGTTGAAAACGGGCTCGGGTCCGCGTTCGACCCGGGCGAAGTCCCGGACGAGGACCGGATGTCGGCCGGCGACCGTCAGCGGGAAATTCTCGATGTCTCGGATCGAGCGCAGGCGCCCGTCGACCACGGTCAGATAGAGCGTGTGGTTCTCTTCGTGCATGCCGGCCGGGGCCACGAAATTGTTGTCGGTCAGGGCCGCCGTGACCTGGGCCAGCGTGAGCCCGGCCGCGCTGAGCCGGAGAGGGTCGACCACGATATGGAATTCGGGAGTCCGGCCGCCGACGAGGTCGACGCGGGCGACTCCGGGGATGCGCAGGAAGCGGAGCTTGAGATTGTAGCGCGCCGTCTCCCAGAGCTCGGTGATGCCGCGCATCTTGCTCGTGAGGCTGACGCCGAGGATGGGGAACGCCGAGAACGTCAGCCGAAAGACCGAGGTCTCGACCGTCGTGGGCAGTACGGCCCGGATCTGGGATAGCCGGCTGAGGACATAGAGCTCGGATTGGATCATATCCGCGTTCCAGGTGAAGAAGACGCTGATCTCGGCCGCGCCGCGGCCCGTCGTCGAGCGGATGGTGACGACGCCGCGGATGTCCTTCATGGCCTCCTCGATGGGCCGGGTAATGGTGGCCATCATCTCGTCGGCGGGCATAACGCCGTTGTCCACGAGGACCACGACGCGGGGAAAGTCCGTTTGGGGAAAGACCGAAGACGAGATGGTCAGGGCCGAGAAGGCGCCCGCCAGGCAAAGGGCGGCGCAGATGAACACGATCGACGTTGAGTTCCGTGTGGTGAACTGTCCCAAACCGGAGTGCTTGCTCATGCCTTCAATCGATGATATGGATTTTAGTCCCGTCGGGGACGGCGTAGGCGTCCTCGGTGACGACGACCAGGCCTTCTTTCAAGCCTTCGCCCTCCACTTCGACGAGGCCGGATTCACGGAGGCCGGACTTGACCCGCCTCCTGACGGCCTTCCCGTCCTCCGCCAGCACGATCGAGCTTGCGTCTCCGCCCACGGAGTCGGAGACGAGACTTACTTCCGGGACGGCCAGGACATCGCGCCGTTCTTCGGCGACGATCCGGATCTTCAGGAACTGACCGGGCTGGAACCCCGCGCTCGCGGGAACGGCCGCGCGGACGAGGACCGTGTCGGTCGCCGGGTCGGTATCCTTGCCGACGACGACGAGCTTCCCGGCGGCCGTGCTCTCAGCGCCGAAATCGACCGGCTGGCCGACCTTGAGCGATCCGGCCTCCCGGCTCGGAACCTGGGCCGTGACGACCAGGCGCTCGAGAGCGATGACCTCGGCCAGGACCGTGTTCGGCTCGACGGACTGGCCGAGCCGGGCGTTGATCCTGACCACCGTCCCGGCGAGGGGCGCCTTGATCTCGAGGAGGGATAGCTCCGTCTGGGCGGAGGCCAGCTCGTTCCGGGCGGTCGCGAGCTGCAGCTCGGCCTCCTGGAAGGTCTTCTCGGAGGTCCCGTCGACCGCGAGGAGCTTTTTCTGGCGCTCATAGGTCAGCTCGGCGAAAGCCAGCGCCTTTTCGGCCTTGGCCACGGCGACCTCGGCCAGCCGCGTGTCGAGGCGGAAGAGGATCGCCCCGCGCTCGACGCGACGGCCTTCCGCGCAGAGGATCTCGGCGAGAATGCCGCCCACGGGGGCCGAAAGATAGGCGCCCGCCGCCGCTTGTCCTTCTCCGGGTGGCTCCGGCTCCACGGTCCCATAGGCCGTGACGTAGCGGTGGAGCGTCGCCCGGACGACTTTGCCGACATGGACGGCGACGTCGGTGACGATTCCCTCTTCCTCATCGGCGGATCCCCGCCCGAACCCCTTGATGAGAACGAGGGCAACGGCCGCGGCGACCACCAGAAGGATCAACCCGGTCACGACCTTGCGTTTAGTCATCCTTGCGCTCCTTCGCGGGTCCGGCATCCTCCCGCGTCTTCGTAAAGATCCAATCCCGGACGTCGAGCGGGCTTTGGGCCGCGTTCTCCAGCCGCCCGACCGCTTCCTGGGCTTGGATGAGGGCTTCCAACCGGCCCCGCGCGCCGGCGTTGAGCTCGAGCTGGACGCCCAGGAGCTCGAGCTTCGATATTTCTCCGACCTCGCGTCTCGTCCCAGCCGCGGCTTCCTGCCGGACCAGGTTCGCCAGGAGGTCGTCGGCGGCCTGGGCCTTCAGGAGGGCCGATCGACAGTCCTCGATGGAGCCGTCGAGCTCGGCGATAACCTGAGACTGGAGGGCCATGAAGCGGGCGGCGCTCTCCGCGCGCCGGGCCTCGGCCTCGGCGATCGGGCCGCGATTGCGGCTGAAGATGGGCAGGTCGATCCCCAATCCGATCGTCCATTTGCTGTCGGCCTGGTCGAGCTGGTAATCGGGCCCGAGGCGGATATCGGGATATTGCTTGGCGATCTCGAGCTGAAGGGCGGACTGGCTGGCGGCGTATTCGGAGAGCGCGGCCAGGATGTCGGACCGGTTGACCACGGCGTGGCGGCGGACCTCGCCCGCCGGGACGGCGGGGTCGGGCCGGCGAAAACAATCGAAGGAAAGCGCGACGCCATCGAGCGCCTTGCGCGGCAGGCCGAGGGACGCGGCCAACCGGGCCAGAGCCTCTTCTTTGGCCCGGGCGGCTTCGATCGTGGCCAGGCGGCTCCCGTCGAGCGTGAGCCGGGCCTGGGTCAGGTCGTACACGGAGACCTCGCCGGCCTCTTTTTGGAGCTCGAGGAGCCGGACGATTTCCGCCTGGAGTCTCTGGGCCTCGGAAAGGAGAGACTCCATCTCGCCGGCGGCATAAGCTTCGAGCAAGGCGCTCCGCAGGCGGCTGCGCACTTCCCAGGCCGCGGACAGGATGTTCCAGCGCGCCGCTTCGGAGAGGTGCCTGGCCTCGGCGACCCGGTAGCCCCTCTTGCCGGCCGTTTCGATGGCGATCTCGAGTGAGATCTCGGGGATCCAGGGCGTGACCTCGCTCGTCGGTGACGTGGTGTTGTACCCCAGGGACGGATTCAGCGACGGATTGGGCCGTTCACCCGCGGTGATCCGGCCGCCCCGGGCGATACCCCATTGGGCCCGGGCGATATCCATATCGGAGTGATAATAGAGCGCGGCCAGGGTCAGGGACTTGATGTCCCACGCGGCCGGGGGCCAGTCTTTGGTGTCCTGATCGCGGAGCAGGAAGTCTCTGAGCTCCGGGGCGTCGATCCGCCGGGCTTCGAAGTCCTCCATGACCTTGGCCGGCACGACTGGTTTGGGGTGGAAGCGAACGCAAGCGCCTGCGGCCGTCAAAACGACGGCTAGGCCGATGAATTTACAAGACGAACTCATCCTCACGAAGTCACCTGCGCCAGTCCTAGGAATCCAAGCCCTCCACCGGCCCGGAGGCGGGGCCTCGAAAGGACTATTATCTCCATACGGTCCTTTTTTTCAATAAAAAAATCCCGGCCGATGGGTGCCGTGGCAGTGAGGCGCCACCGCTTCCCGCTTTCGATCACGCGGACGGAATAGCCCTTTTCGGCCAGCCGGAGAGCGGCGACACTGCCCCCGAATCCGGAACCGATCACGATATAGTCATAGATCATATTCCCCTCAGGATGCCATATCCCGGGCTCGAGGGCAATTTCTACGTCATCAGACCACCGGCATGATTGACATCGCCACGCGTCAGGAAGTACATTTCCGGCGTGGGTACGAGGATCGTTGCTTTTATCAAGGTCCTGTTGAGGTTAGCCTTTATCGCGTTGATTTTCGTCGCGGCCGGCACGTTCGACTGGCCCCGGCTCTGGTTCTTTCTCGGCTTTTATGTTGTCACGACGTCCGCTCTCATGCTCTGGCTTAAAAAACGCGACCCCGATCTGTTAAAGGAACGGATGACGGTTAAAAAGGACGTCAAAGGCTGGGACAAGACCATCATCAGGGTTTACACCGTTCTCCTGATGATCATGTACATCGTTTTACCGCTCGACGCGGTCCGGTTCGGCTGGTCACGGGTGCCGGTCGCCTTATCGTGGCTCGCCTTTTCGGGCATCTTCTTGTCCTGGGCCATCGTTCTCTGGGCTTTCCGGGAGAACGCTTACCTCTCCGCATACGTGAGGATCCAGACCGAGCGCGGTCATACCGTTTGCACGACCGGGCCCTACCGGTTCGTCCGGCACCCGATGTACGTGGCGGTCATCCTGTCCATCCTGTGCGTGCCGCTCTTTCTCGGCTCGCTCTTTTCGCTCATTCCGGCCGTGCTCATCGTCGGCCTCTTCGTCCTGCGGACGTCCCTGGAAGACCGGGCGCTTCAGGCCGAGCTTCCGGGATATGCCGAGTACGCCTCGAAAACGCGCTGGAAACTCGTCCCGAACGTGTGGTGACGCCGGATCAAGGGCCGCTTCGTCGGCCCCAAGTCCCGCGGGCGGACGATTGACTCCCCGCTTGGACCTGATGTAGCATTACGCGGAGCTTTCGGGGAGCCAAGCCCGAGGAATCCGCTCTTCGACAAGGAGATCCGAGATGCGAACTTCCGCCAAGAATCCCCACCTTCCGTTCGGCGACCAGCGCACGGCGCCCTGGTACGGCAAGGACATCATTTCCGTCAAGCAGTTCAGCCGGTCCGACCTCGAATACGTCTTCGACGTGGCCCATGAAATGAGGGTCATGGTCGAACGGGTCGGGACGTTCGACCTGCTCAAGGGCAAGATCCTGGCCAGCATCTTCTATGAACCCTCCACGCGGACTTCGTCCTCCTTCCTGGCGGCCATGCAGCGGCTCGGCGGCAGCGTTATCAACATCAACGAGGTGCGCTACTCCTCGGTGGCCAAGGGCGAGAGCCTGCCGGACACGATCCGGACCCTCGAGTGCTACGCGGACGTCATTGTCATCCGCCATCCCGAGCTCGGCTCGGCGGCCAAGGCGGCCGAGGCCGCCCACAAGCCGGTCATCAACGCCGGGGACGGCGTCGGCGAGCACCCCACCCAGGCCCTGCTCGACGCGTTCACCATCCATGAGGAGCTGGCCCGGATGGACGACCTGACCGTGACCATGCTCGGCGACCTCAAGTACGGCCGGACCGTCCACTCCCTCTCCCGCCTGCTTTCGCTTTACAACGCCCGGCTCCACTACGTCTCGCCCGACATCCTGCGCATGCCTCCCGAGATCATCGCCGAGCTCGAGGCCAAGGGCATCCGGCAGACGGAGCACACGACCCTGGACAAGGCCCTCCCGGAAACGGACGTCCTCTACGTCACGCGCGTCCAGCGCGAGAGGTTCGAGAGCGAAGAGGTCTACGACTCCGTCAAGGGCGCTTTCGTCGTCGACAAGGGCGTCATGGCAGGGGCGAAACAAAAAATGATCGTCATGCACCCCCTGCCGCGGGTCACGGAGATCAGCACCGACTTCGACGACGACCCCCGGGCCGCCTATTTCCGGCAGATGGAGTTCGGGCTCTACGTCCGCATGGCCCTGCTGGCCATGGTCCTCGGCAAGGCGTAAATGGACTCCGAGGCGATCCTCAGGCGGGTCGAGAAGGGCCTCTGGGCCCCGCTCCCCGGCATCGCGGCCCAGTTGCGGATGGTCACGGAGCCGCGGCCGGGCCAGAAGGCCTATTTCGAGGTCGAAGACACCTCGCTCAAGGCCGGGGTCCTCATCCTCCTCTACGAGAGGGACGGCCGTCTGTGGATGCTCCTGACCCGGCGCACGGAGCGCGTCCTCCACCACCGCGGCCAGATCTCTCTTCCCGGCGGCGAGCAGCATCCCGGCGAATCTCTCGAGGCCACGGCCCTCCGGGAGACCGTGGAGGAAATCGGGGCGGACCTCGCGTCGGTCCGTGTCCTGGGCCGGCTGACGCCCCTCTACATCCCTCCCAGCAACTACTGTATCTACCCGACGGTGGCCTTCATCCCGGGCCCGCTCGAATTCCATCTCCAGGCCGACGAGGTGGCCGAGGTCATCGAGGTTCCGGTCGACCATCTGGCGGACCCGGCGAATGTCCGCCGGGAGACCTGGACCATCAACGAGCGCCAAGTGAGCGTTCCATTTTATGATTTCGAAGGCCGGAAGATCTGGGGGGCCACGGCCATGGTCCTGGCCGAGTTCCTGGCCCTGCTCGACCGCCCGGAATAACCGCCGCTCTTGATTGCCTCCCCAAAGGCCTATACAATACCCCCGGGAATTGAAACGAGGTCCCGTCATGAGCACGCGTAAACGCATCCTGAGCGGCATCCAACCGAGCGGTACGATCCACATCGGCAACTATTTCGGGGCCATCGAGAACTGGGTCCGTCTGACTCGGGAGTACGACTGCTTCTTCACCATCGTCGACCTCCACGCCATCACCGTCGCCTACGAGCCGGCCCTCCTGCAGAAGCGTGTCTTCGAGGCCGCGCTCGACAACATGGCCGCCGGCCTCGACCCGGAGCGCTGCACGATCTTCGTCCAGAGCCACGTCCCCGAGCACACCGAGCTCTGCTGGCTCCTCAACTGCGTGACGCCGCTCGGCGAGCTCGGCCGGATGACCCAGTTCAAGGAGAAGTCGGAGCGGGAGCGGGAGAACGTCACCGCCGGGCTCCTCAATTACCCGATCCTCCAGGCGGCCGATATCCTCATCTACAAGGCCGACGCCGTGCCCGTCGGCGAAGACCAGGCCCAGCACCTCGAATTCACCCGCGAGGTCGCCCGCCGCTTCAACGGCCGCTTCGGCGATTACTTCCCCGAGCCGGCGACCCTGATCGGAAGGGGAGCCCGGGTCATGGGGCTCGACGGCGCGTCGAAGATGAGCAAGTCCCTGGGGAACCACATCGGCGTCGTCGAGGACCCGGACGTCATCTGGGAGAAGCTTCGGCCGGCCAAGACCGACGAAGCCCGCAAGCGCCGCAGCGACCCCGGAACACCCGACCTCTGCAACATCTTCAGCTACCATAAGCTGGCGACGCCCGAGGGGGAGATCAAAGACATCGTCGCCGGCTGTACGGGCGCGACGATCGGCTGCATCGACTGCAAGAAGATCTTCTTCAAGAACCTGATGAAGGTCCTGGACCCGATCCGCGAGCGGCGGCAGGCCCTCGAGAAAGACCCGGAACGCGTCCGGGAGGCCCTGCGGGAAGGGGCGCGGAAAGCCCGGACGATCGCCCGGGCGACGCTCGACGGGGCCAAACAGCTCATGGGGCTGTCCTTCTTTTCTTAAACAGGCAACTCTTTGGGGGGGCTTTTCGTCTATCCTCTTGAATGCCGAATTCTAGGAGGTTTCCATGACGAGATCTAAGATCCTGATCATTTTGTCTGTTTTCGTGCTTCTCCTGGCCGGGTCCGCGGCGGCCCTGGCCGACTACCACGAAGACTTTTCGAAGACCTTGCCCCTCAAGGCCGGGGAACGGTTCTCCCTCGACAACGTCAACGGCGGAGTGACCGTCTCCACCTGGAAAGAGGACAAGGTCGAGATCAAGGCCGTCAAAACCGCCCGCGACAACGAAAAGGACCTCAAGGACGTCGAGATCCGGGTCGATCAATCAGCGGGCGCGGTTTCGGTCAAGGCCATCTGGCCGAAGAACCGGCGCCATTTCAACGTCAATGTCGATTTCGAGATCAAAGTTCCCGAGGGCGTCATCCTCGACGAGGTGGAAACGGTCAACGGCGGCGTCGAGGTCACGGGACGATACGGCCGGGCAAGTGTGGGGACGACCAACGGCTCGGTCAGGGTGGAAGACGCGACGGGCGAACTCAAGGCGTACACGACGAACGGCGGCATTCAGGTCAACCGCTTCGAAGGGAAACTTCAGGCGGAGACGACCAACGGCAATATCCGGCTCGAGGGGCTGACGTTCAAGGATGGCGTCGCGGCCGAAACGACCAACGGCTCCATCACGCTGGCCATCGCCTCTCCCGATGCGCTCAACGCCGATCTGCGTGCCCGGACGACCAATGGTCAAATCACCGTGGACTTCCCCGTGACGCTGAAAAATCTGACCCAGTCGAAGCACCGCGTGGAGGCCAAGATCGGCCAGGGCGGCCCCGAGATCTCTCTCGAGACGACCAACGGCTCGATCAAGATCACGAA
>CAZZCH010000021.1:0-45800 GCA_964652895.1 uncultured Eubacteriales bacterium | reverse complement strand
AAATCAATACGTTACGGGGGGGAACAGCTTTTTTTATGAATAATTGAGGCTAAGTAGTCACCGTGGATCTTAGGTGCCTGACAAAGTGTTTTTGGAACTGCGGTGTTCTTAGGTGAGCGGCTTAGGTGATCTTCGGTGAACATTAGAAAGGCCACCTTTTAAGCAAATAGAAATTCTGCCCGCGGTCGCGTTCGGCAACGCCCGACCGATGAACCAATATGGCGCCGTTTTCCTCGAGGCCGGCCAGGGCATTGCGAATTGTCCGCACGCTCATGCCGGCAGCCAGCGCCATGGTTTCCTGACTCGGCCAGATCTCGATCCCGTCCTTGGTGACTGTCGGGTGCTTCTTGGCAAGCAGGCGCAAGTAAATGTAAAGCTTGACTTCAGACGGGCCAAAAGTCAGCATGCGCTCCACCATGGGGACAGGGAAACAAAGGCCGTAGTCGTTTTCGTCGACAACCTTAGTTCCCTTCCAGGGGGTGACGGCCCGGACGGCTTCGACTATTTGCCGCAGTCTCTTGGCTTCGGTTTCGTTCATCTTCGGTCTCCCTCGGTTGCGCTCACCGTAGCGGGTCTTGTTGCACGGACAGCCTCGACTATATGTCGGAGCCTTTCCGATTGCGTCTCGGTCAATTCTAGGGGCCTTGCGCCCGTCTTTCTAACCGCCTCGACGATCTGCCTTAGCTTTTGCGCGTCTGTCATTCGGTTTGCTCCTTAGTTCTCGGCCGGGACTTGGCTTTCCTCGAGCCTGCCGGCTTCACTCACTTTAGTCGTTGGCGGCTGCGGCGTTTCGAACAACGTCACTTGCCGGCCATACGCGTTCGGAATACGGTCGACCTTCACCCAACCGGCCTTCTGCAGGTTTAGAAGGGCGTTGGAAACGGTCACATATGAGGAGCCGAGCTCCTTTGCGATCTCGCTGCGGTCTCTCATGTTGACGAGGTTTCCCTCGTCGTCCTTGTGCCTGGCTGACGCCTGAAGCAGCAGCCATAGCCGGATCGTCCTTGGCGGGAACCGCATGTCCAGCGCCAGGGCCGACGGGATAATCAAAATGCGTCCTGACATGATTTATCTCTCCTCTCTCGATATCAATTTATTCATGTTTTCTTTCTGCCTACATAAGGTATACACGAGCATTTGTCGCCCTTTTTGTAGCAAACAGGTCCTAAATGGAGGGTCAGGCCGGTTTCAGTACCCCGCCGGACAAAGCCCAGGCACCGCATAAACTCGCGCAAGTTCTTTCAATTGTTCGAGATATGTGCTAAGATCGGTGTGCCGGATGGTGCTTATATACTTCCGTAAAGTCTCGCACCATCTCCCGTTTCCTTGCGGCCGCGAACAGCATGGCGCCCTCCAAGAACGTCCTCCTCATCAACCCCTGGATCTACGACTTCACCGCCTACGATTTCTGGATGAAGCCGCTCGGGCTGCTCTATGTCGCCTCGCTCATCCGCCGTTTCACCCCGCACTCCGTGTCTTTCGTCGACTGCCTCGACCGCTCCCATCCCGGGCTGAAGAAGCGGCCGGCGATAAAGGCCGACGGCCGGGGCCCCTTCCCGAAGGAAGAAGTGCCAAAACCGGCCGTCCTGCGGGCCGTTCCCCGGAGGTTTTCCCGCTACGGGATCCCGGTCGCGGTTTTCGAGGAGGAACTCGCCCGCTCGCCGAAGCCCGACGTCGTCCTGCTGACCTCGACCATGACCTACTGGTACCCGGGCGTCCAGGCCGTCGTGGACCTCGTCCGGCGCCGCTTCGGCTCCGTGCCCATCGTCCTCGGCGGGGTCTATGCGACACTTTGCCCCGACCACGCCCGGTCGGAGACCGGGGCCGACCTGATCGTGCCCGGACCCGCGGGGACGGCGCTCTCCGCGGCGCTCGCGGCGGCGCTCGATTCCGGCCCGTCCTCGACCTCCGACTTCCCGGGTCCGGACGACCTGCCCTTTCCCGCTTTTGACCTCCTCCGCGACAAGACGTGGCTCCCTGTCCTTACGTCCCGGGGCTGCCCGTTCCGATGTTCGTACTGCGCAAGCTTCCTCCTCAACGGCGGCTTCGAACAACGGCCGGTGGCGTCCGTCCTTTCTGAAATCCTGAGCAGCCACGCGAGCTTCGGGACGAGACATTTCGCCTTCTACGACGACGCCTTCCTTTCGGGAAAGAAGGGGCACGCCTGGCCCCTTCTCGAGGGACTTGCCGCCGCGGTCCGCCCCTTGTCGTTCCACACGCCGAACGGCCTTCAACTTAGGGAGGTCGACGGGACGACGGCCCGGCTTCTCCGAGCCGCGGGCGTCCGTTCCCTCTATCTCAGCCTGGAGTCGACCGACGAGGCCCTGATGAAGGAGCGGAGCCCGAAGGCCTCGGCGGAGGACCTGGCCCGCGCCCTGGGCGAACTGGAGCGTGTGGGCTACGAAAGACGGGCCGTCGGCGTCTACCTCATCATGGGCCTTCCCGGGCAGGGAGCGGCCGGCGTCTCGGAGAGCGTCCGCTTCGTCCGCAGTTTGGGAGCGACGCCGCGGGTCGCTTTTTTTTCGCCTATCCCGGGGACTGCGGAGTGGGCGACTCTCGTTCGCAGGGGCGTCCTGGCCGAGGATTCCGATCCCCTCCTCCACAATAAAACCGCCTTCGCGTATCTCAAGAGCGATATCTCCGTCCCGGAGTTGGCCGCGTTCAATCGCACCCTCGCTTGATACGTTCTCTTGAAAAACCGCTTCCGGAGGACTAACTTAGAAGGCGAAAGGACAAACGCCCCCATGAACCCCATTAGCGATAAAAACCTTCCCGTCGCGGGATTTTTCCGGGCGCTCGGGCCGGCCCTGTTGCTCCTTGGCTTGGCCGCGGTCTCCGCTTGCCGCCTCTACAACATCGAGAGAAAACTTATTCCGACCCACTCCGAATTCCTGTCCAAGGTCGGCTATATCATCACCCGCGAGGAACGGAAGATCTTTCTTGAGCTACCGGATGACGGGAAGGACGCCTTCATCGAGGAGTTCTGGAAACGGCGCGACCCGGACCCCGATACGGAGCGGAACGAGTATCGGGTGGAATACGAGGATCGGCTGGAAAAGGCGGGTGCGCTTTTCCGCGGCGAGGGGCGTCCGGGCTGGCAGACCGACAGGGGCCGGATCTACATCCTTTTCGGCCCACCGCAGGAGCGCCTGACCTACCCCATGGACGCGGCCGGCTACTGCCGCGAAGTCTGGTACTATGGCAGCTTCCCCGTCATTTTCATCGACGACCACTGTTCGGGGAATTTCGTCATGACAGCGATCAACCTGGAGCACCTCCAGGCGCTCAACATCGCCCAGGGCTATTTTCAGAAGACGTTCACGCAGGAGAAGAAATTCTTCGACTACGAGGTGGGCATCTTAAAGATCCGGGCGGAGCAGGGTGTCTACGAGGGGAAGATCGCCATCGACATCCCTTACGCGACGATCTGGTTCACGTTCAAGGAAGAGCGTTTGGAAACGGCCTTCATCGTCAAGGCCGTGATGTCGGACGAATCCGGGCGCCCCATCTGGGAAGCTCTCGACAGCTTCCCCCTGACGCTCGACGAGCGCGAGCTCAAGGAGAACAGGAGCCGGAGGTTCCGGATGGAATTCCCCTTCCTCCTCGACAAGGACGTCGACCGGTTGAAAAGCCAGAAGGTCAGGCTCGAAGTTTCCGTCAAGAACACGACCGAAGGGGAGGAGCTTCGGAAAACGCTGGAGTTCCGGCTAAAATTTTAGGCTGATGTTGAACCGGATGGCCCGCGTCCCCCACAGCGACAGATAGGTTCCGTAAGTTCCGCTGAGGACGCGCGTGCCCG
This sequence comes from uncultured Eubacteriales bacterium, assembly GCA_964652895.1. GTDB lineage: Bacteria > Acidobacteriota > Aminicenantia > Aminicenantales > Saccharicenantaceae > RBG-16-66-30. The sequence continues at coordinate 42,001 of CAZZCH010000021.1, read as the reverse complement.
CGGCGCCGCCCTCGCCCACGGGGGCCCAGGTTCCGCCGTCGTTGAGGTCGAGCATTCTGTACTTGTTCCCGAGCAGGTTGAAGACATCGATCGAAGCCGAGAAAAGGGTCCGGTCGGCCTTCTTGAATTCTTTCTCCAACCGGAAGTCCAGGTTTTTCCAGGACCCGAAACGCCTCGAGCCCGGGCTCTCCAGATAGACGGTGACCGGGGTCGTGTCCGCGCCGTTCGCCCCGGCCCAGCCGGCTGGCGGGATGATGGTCACGGTCCTGGCCCAGGGCGAGCCGCTCTGGGCCTTGAAGAGGAAACTGAGATAGACGTCCCAACGGAAGCGCACGGTCCCCGCAAGGCGGGCGACGAGCGGACGGTCTTGGAGGAGGCGGTCGGTCGCGGCGATGTTGATGAACGCGTTGGGCGTCAGGAGAACCGGGGAGTTCCCGGCGCTCCAGCGGGAGGCCACGTTCGTCGTCCCGGTCGAACGGTTCCAGGCGATAGACCCGAAGAGCTGCCAGTTGTGGGCCATTCTCTTACGGAAGGAAAACTCGAGGGTACTGTATTTTGCCGTGAGATCGGGAACGTTCTCGATCCTCTCGAAGTAATCGGGCGCCGTGCTCGAACGGAGATAGAGGGTCACGGGGACGTCGGCATAACCGTCCGTCCCGGGGACGACGGTCGAGAAGGGGACCCACCAGCCTTGCGGCGCGTCATCGGCCCGCCACCAGTGGGCTTGCGTCGAGGGGTCGTAGAGGACGTGTCCGATGGCGTTCGTTTGACGTCTCGAGATGTACCTGGCGGAGAGCGTGAAATCGCGGAGAAGCTCCTGTTCCACGCCGGCGGTCCATTCCTCGGTCACGGGAGCTTTGAGGTTGGGGTCGATGGCCTGTCGGAAAAACTCGCTTCTGTAAACGCGGAAGTCATAGGGCAAGGAAACGAAGGCATCGGCCGTGTCGACAACGCCGTCCCCGCTCTCGTCGTACCAGATGAAATCGTGGGACGCCAGGGGGTCGAGCTGGGCCAGGTCCCGGGCATAGCCGAGCCCGAGATACTCCGGGATCCTGGCGTAGGATCCTTTGAGGAGCGTCATCCCGTTCCCGAGGAGGTCGAAGGTCAGCCCGGCCCGCGGTGAGAGCGTGTTCCAGATGATGGCCTTGTCCCATACCCCGAGGCCGAACTCGCCGTAAATGTTGTAACCCAACTGCGGGCTGATGATCAGGCTCCCCAATTCGCTTGAGATCGCGTTGCCGCTGGCGCCTTTGGTGATCGCCGGGAACCTGACCTCGGAGCGGTCGAACCGGAGGCCGCCGGAAAGCGACAGTCGGCTGCCGATCCGCATTGTGTCCTGGGCGAAGAAGCCCAGCCTCTTGAGCTCGCGCCGGACCGACAGCGCGCCTTCCTGTCCGGGGGCGATCCAAAAGCCGATGAGTCCCCAACCGACATCATTGCCCGAGGTCGGGGAAATGGTCCGGCCGTAAGTGTAGGGGCTTCCCGAGGCGTAGTTATAGATGAGGTTGTCGGCCTTCCACACGGACGACGTCGTGTAAACAGTCTCGTACTCGCCGCCCACGGCGAGTTCGTGGGGCATGCCCAGGAGGCTATCCTCGAAACGGGTGATGGACACGCTGGCCTGCATCCGGCTGGCCGCTTCACGGTCGTTCATGGAGCCGCTTCCCCAGCTATAGCCCGTGATGACGTCGTAGTATTGGGGTTTGACGCTCCCCATGTCGTTGAGAAGGAGGGGCTGTTTGTATTTCGAATATCCGATCCCCAGGCTGACCCGCATGTTCTCGTTGACGTTATAGGAGAATCCGCCACGGCCGAGGAAGTCGCCTTCTCCGGTGAGGCCGCGGGTGGCGGATTCGGGCCGGAGCAGTTCGACGTCCTCCGTGAAGACCGGTTGGTCGATGTTGGAAAAGCCGAACTCCAGGACGCCTTTGAACTTGTTGAGGACGCTTATCGAGAGCTTGAACAGGCTGGACCTGTTCCGGTCGGTGAGATCGTAGACGAAGTGGCGAACCCCGAGCGGGTCGGTCCAGTAGCGGAAAGGCGCCTTCTGGTTTTGGGCCCGGTAGCGGAAGTTGGCGAAGAGCCAGGAGATATCCTCGAGCACGGGGCCGCCCAGGGTCAGGGAAAAGTCGTGTTCCCTCTGGCGAGCGGGGACGGCCGCTCCGCCCATCCCGGCGAGCTCATCGGCCGACCAGAGTGATTTGGCCAGTCCCTTGCTGGCGTTGGTGTAGGCCAGGCTGCCCTGGAAGGAACGGCCGCCCGGCCTGTGGATGACGTTCACGTAAGCCCCCAGGGCGGGGCCGGCTTCGGCGGTGTGCCCGGCTGTCTCGACGACGACCTGGTCGATGAGATCGACGCTGATCCGGTTCATGGACCGATCGTCCTCGGGATGGGTCACATTGACCCCGTCCTGGATAAAGACGTTGGTCGTGACCGGCAAGCCGTTGACGGAGAAGCGGGTGCTGGGCGCGTTGTCCTCGAAAACGAGCCCGGGGACGATCCCCAGGATGGCCGTGAAATCACGTTTCAAAGGCAGGTGGCTGAGGAGGTCGCTGTCCAGGACGACGGCTTGGCGCGCGGAATCCCGGTCGAGTGTCGGGCCCGGCCGTCCGCCGATCGCTTCATCTTCGAGCTCGGAGGGCTCCAGCTTGAGATCGAGCGTGGCCGTCGCCCCGGCGTTGACGGCCACGTTCTCGACGGTGACCGTTTTGAACCCCGGCATCTCGACGATGACCTTGAAGAGACCCGGCGGGAGTCCGGCGACGGCGAAGCGCCCGGTTTTCGAGGTGATGGAATTCGTGATTCCGAGCATAGCCGGGGAGGATACGTAGAAGTAAGCCCCCGACACGGGCTGGCCCTGTTTATCGACGATCCGGCCCTTGATGGCGCCGGTCTGGCTGGCCGCGGGAGACGGCAGGCAGAGGACGAGAACGGCCGCGGAGAGGACGAGGGCGGCGAGAATTTTCCTGGTCAAAACGGCCTCCTTGGTCTCGGTCTCCACCAGTCCTTTATATTTTTTTCCTCTGGGGATGTCAAAATAATTAACTCCCGCCGGACGCGGATCGTTACACTCGGGACTCCGAGGGGAAGGGGCCTCATTTTCTGCTCCCCGCCTTGAGACGGGCCCAGGCGGCCGCGCCGGTGAGGCCGGCGTCGTTGCCCAGAGACGCTTTCTCGATGCGGCAGCCGGCGAAGGAAATGCGGTGGGACCGCCGCCGGGCTTCTTCGACAGCCGGGCCGAGGAGGAATTTTCCGGCCGAAACGACGCCGCCGCCGATGAGGATCTTCTCCGGGTTCAGGAAATTGATGACGATACCCAGGCCGATGCCCAGGTAATAGGCGCATTTCCTGAAACTCTCAAGCGCGGCCGGGACTCCGGCCTTGGCCAGAAGGTAGACGTCGCGGGAGTTGGCGACATCCGTCCGGCCCGTGAGGGCCCGGTAGTTCTTGACGATACTCGGGGCCGAGGTCTCGGTCTCGAGGCAGCCCCGTCCGCCGCAAGGGCAAGGGGCTCCCTCGGGATTGACCGTGATGTGCCCGAGTTCACCGGCGTATCCGCCCTCGCCCTCCCAGAGTCTCCCGTCGAGGATGATCCCTGAGCCGATGCCGGTCCCGATGGTCAGCAGGACCAGGCTCTGGGCACCCCTTCCCGCCCCGTGCTTGAACTCCCCGAAGGCGGCCATGTTGGCGTCGTTCCCGATCCGGAACGGCACATCGATGAACTTGCGGAACGCGGGGACGAGCGGGAAGTCGTTGAGGCTGGGGTAGTTCGGCGACTGGAGGATCTTTTGTTCCTTCCGGCTGTAGAAACCGGCGATGCCGAAGCCGCACGAGCGGACGGGGCCGGGTGCCTTTCGTTTGAGCAACCCCCAGGTTTCCTCGAGGACTCCGAGAATATCGGCCATGGCTTCGGGGCTTCGGGTCTGCCCTTTGAAAACGAGGCGCCCATCGGAGTCGATGAGGCCGTATTTCAGGCGGGTGCCGCCGATGTCAAAACCGGCGTCGCATAGAGTCTTCATGAAAGGTACTCGAAGGGCCCGCTCAGATGGAGGACCCAGCAGGCGCCGGGGCGGCAGGCCGTCAACTGGCGGGGGGCTCGGGCTTCTTGGGATTTTCGGCGTCGTCCTTGGTGTTCATGGACTTCTTGAAGTTCTTGATGCCTTCGCCGATCGATTTGCCGAGGTCCGGCAGCTTCCGGGCGCCGAAGATGATGATGACGATCAGGAGTATCAGGATCAGTTCGGTTGGTCCGATGGATCCAAGCATGGAAATCTCCTATGGGTCTTTCCGCGATTCTCCCCTAGAAGATACGCCCTCCCCCCTCAAAAGTCAACCTAACGGGCGGCGTCCGCCTTTGGTGGACGGGCAGAGGGAATTCTGGGATAATTGATGATTCCATGAAGAACATCAGGAACTTCTCCATCATCGCCCACGTCGACCACGGCAAGTCCACCCTGGCCGACCGGTTCATCGAGCTGACGGGGGCCCTGTCCGCCCGGGAGCTCAAGGAGCAGGTCCTCGACACCATGGACCTCGAGCGGGAGCGGGGGATCACCATAAAGGCCCAGACGGTCCGCCTGACCTACAGGAGCCTCTCGGGAGAAGACTACGTCTTCGACCTCATCGACACCCCCGGTCACGTCGACTTTTCCTATGAAGTCTCGCGGAGCTTGGCCGCCTGCGACGGGGCCATCCTGGTCATCGACGCCTCCCAGGGCGTCGAGGCCCAGACCCTGGCCAACGCCTACCTCGCCATCCAGAACGACCTGGTCCTCGTCCCGGTCGTCAACAAGATCGACCTGCCCCAGATCCAGATCGAGGACTCGCTCGAACAGATGGAGCACGTCATCGGCCTGCCTCGCTCCGAGGCCCTCCTCGTCAGCGCCAAGACCGGCCAGGGCCTGCCGGAGCTCTTCGAGGCCGTCGTCAAGCGCATACCGCCCCCGAAGGGGAGCCCCGCGGCGCCGCTCAAGGCCCTCCTCTTCGACTCCTGGTTCGACTCCTACCGGGGCGTCATCGTTCTCGTCCGGCTCCTCGACGGCGAGCTTCGGACGGGTGACAAGATCATCCTCATGGCCTCGGGCGCGGAGTACGAGGCCGAGGAAGTCGGCTATCTCATGCCGAAGCCCATCAAGTCCGAAGTCCTGCGGACAGGAGAGGTCGGCTATCTCATCGCCGGGATCAAGAAGCTCAGCGACGCCCGGATCGGCGATACGGTCACCCACCGGAACCGCCCGACGGGAAAGCCCCTGCCGGGCTTCAAGGACGCTAAGTCGATGGTTTTTTGCGGCATCTTCCCGGCCGGGGATAGCAACATCGAGGAGCTCCGCGACGCGATGGAGAAGCTCCGTTTGAACGACGCCTCCCTCATATACGAGCCGGAGAACTCGCCGGCCCTCGGCCTCGGGTTCCGGGCCGGTTTCCTCGGGCTCCTCCACCGTGAGATCGTCCAGGAGCGGCTGGAGCGCGACTTCGGGCTGACCTTGATCACGACCGCGCCGAGCGTCGGCTACCGGGTGACGAACCGCGCGGGGAGGACGGTCGAGATCCACAACCCCGCCGGGATGCCCGATCCGACCGATGTCACCGTCATCGAGGAGCCGGTCGTAGAAGCCGTCATCCTGACCCCGGACCGCTATCTCGGCGGCCTGTTCAAACTCCTCGAGGAGCGCCGCGGCGTCCAGAAGAAGATGGAGTACATCGGGCCGGGCCGCGTGCTGCTTGGTTACACACTGCCCTTGAACGAGGTCGTTTTCGACTTCTACAACCAGCTCAAACAGCTCTCGCAAGGCTACGCCTCTCTCGACTACGAATTTTCCGGCTACCGCGCGGGGCCCCTGGTCAAGCTCGACATCCTCATCAACGGCGAGGCCGTCGACGCCCTCTCCCTCATCGTCCACGAGGACAAGGCCCAGGCGATCGGCCGCGGCCTCGTCGAGCGCATGCGCAAGGTCATCCCCCGCCAGCAGTACGAGGTCGCCCTCCAGGCGGCCATCGGCAAGAGGATCGTCGCCCGGGAGACGGTCAAGCCCTTCCGCAAGGATGTCCTGGCCAAGCTCTACGGCGGCGACTACACGCGGAAGATGAAGGTCCTGGAAAAGCAAAAGGCGGGAAAGAAGCGAATGCGCCGCGTCGGCAAGGTGGACATCCCCCAGGAGGCCTTCCTGGCGATTCTGGAGGTCAAGTGACACTTTGAACGGGGAGGCTCGGCCTGTCGTATAATGAACTTGCGATGAACAAGAAGGACGTCGAGGCGGCACTCGCCCGGGGCGTCGAGATCCTCAACGGGTTCCTGCCCCTGAAATCCTGGCTCTGCTTCCCCGTCCTCTACTCGGCCTGCGTCTGGGCCGTCCGGCGCGTTTTCGACTACCAGGAAAGGATCCTCGCCTGGCAGGTCTGGCTCGACCCCGAATTCGTCCGGACCAAGCCCGACGATTTCGTCCGGCATTTTTTCACCGGCCATAGAGAGCTGAGCAAGGCCTATGCCGACGAACTCGGCCGGGGCGATCTGCGGGCCCTCCGGGCCGCCTTCCCCGCCCTTTATCCGGTTTTCGGCCTCGAGGACGCTTTCCTCAAGGCCTTATTCAAGGTGGAAATCGAAGCCGCCGATTACCGGGTGATCGTCGTCGAGTTCGCCGCCCGGACGAGCCAGGCCAGGGACGACATCCGGCCGGCGGCGTCGAACCCGGATTTCTGGAAGGCCCTGGAGCTCATCGGCATGGAGGCGGCCTCGCTCGGCCTCCATCTTCTCAAGGACGAGGACGTCCAGAACATGATCGTCGGCCTTGTCAAAAAGCCGGCCGTCCTCGGTCCGGGCATTCCCCCCGACGCATGAAAAGAAAACTTTTCCCGGTCCTAGCCCTCGTCCTCGTCTTCATCCTTTCCGCCGCTTGTCTCCCGCATCTTCGGAAAGCCAAGCAGTTTTACGCCGAGGGCCAGGACCAGGCCCGCGCCGTCAGTCCGGATCCCGAGGAAAAGGCCCGGACGCTAAAAATATTGCGCGACAACGACAACCAGCTCGTTTACTGTTATGATAAGCTCGAAGAAACCCTTCCGGCGGCCGAATCGAAGGCTTTTGCCGCGGCCCATTCCGAATGGACGAAGAAGTGGGGTTGGCGGGATGCCCGAACGCCGGCCTGGAAGAAAGAGTGACCCATGTTACCGACGATCACCTGGCGCGGCCGTTCCGTCATCATGATCGACCAGCGGAAGCTCCCCGGCCAGGAAACCTACGTCCGCTGCAGCACCTACATCCAGGTGGCCCAGGCCATCGAGAAGATGGTCATCCGCGGGGCGCCGGCCATCGGCATCGCCGCGGCCTACGGCGTCGCGTTGGGTGCGATGGGCCTGGCCGCGGGGACGAACCTGTCGCTCGACCGTGACTTCGAGAAGATCACCCGGCGGCTCGAGCGGACACGGCCCACGGCCAGGAACCTCTTCTGGGCCCTGGACCGGATGAAGGCGGTCTACGCGCGCGCCCGGCAGCACGGCCTGCGGGCCATCCGATCGGCTCTCCTCGAGGAGGCCAAGGCGATCGAGCGCGAGGACTCGGAGACGAACCGGGCCATCGGACGTCACGGTCAGGCCCTCATCCAAGATGGCTGGACCATCCTGACCCACTGCAACGCCGGTGGGCTGGCCACGGCCGAATACGGCACGGCGCTCGGCGTCATTCGGGCCGCCGTGGCCGAGGGCAAAAGGGTCCGCGTCTTCGCCGACGAGACCCGGCCCTTCCTGCAGGGCGCCCGCCTGACCGTCTGGGAGCTCGACAAGGACGGTGTCCCGGTCGTCCTCATCACCGACAGCATGGCTGGCTGGTTCCTGCGGCGCGGGGATGTCGACGCGGTCATCGTCGGCGCCGACCGGGTCGCCCGCAACGGCGACACGGCCAACAAGATCGGGACGTATTCGCTGGCCGTACTGGCCAAGGAAAATGGCGTGCCGTTCTATGTCGCGGCGCCCATGAGTACGGTCGATCCGACGATCGCCGACGGCGGCGGCATTCCCATCGAAGAGAGAAGCCCGGACGAGGTCCGCGAGGTCGCCGGCCGTCTGATCACGCTCCCTTATACAGAGGTCCGTAACCCGGCCTTCGACGTCACTCCGGCCGCCTACATCACGGCGATCATCACGGAGCGGGGCGTCTGCCGCCCGCCCTTCGAAAAATGCCTGGGAAGCCGGGTGTAGGATCGGTTTTTTTATACGTGCCTTATGCGTCTTCTGAGATCTCGTCCGAAAAAAAATTAGTTGACAAAGCAAGTGTCTTATATTATCTTTAAGTAATATATATTAGCTTATATTAGACATACGAACATGAATGATCCTGTGATGGACGTGCGTTGGCTATCTGTCGATGACGTCTCGGCCTATCTGGGGATCGGACGGGGCACGGTGTACAAGTGGGTGGAGAGGCGCGGCCTGCCGGCCAGGAAGATCGGGAGGCTCTTGAAATTCAGGCGTTCCGAAATCGATAAGTGGGTGGAAGAACGATCGTTACCGGCCGGCGAGGTCCCGGAGGGCGACCGATCCATTCGCCTCCTGCGGGCGGCCGCGCCGGAAATAGAGAATAAATTCGGCGTTCGAAAGATTGGCATCTTCGGTTCGACGGCTCGGGGCGAAGCCGGCCCGGCGAGCGACATCGACGTTCTCGTCGAACTCGAGGATCCGACCTTCGACCGCTACATGGACCTCAAATTCTTTCTCGAGGACCTCTTCGGCCGGCCGTGTGACCTCGTCCTGGAGGATTCTTTGAAAGAAGGGATCCGTGCGAAGGCCCTGCGCGAGGTCCTTTATGCCTAGGGACCACAGGGTCTACCTGACCGATATCTTGGAAGCCGTCCGCCGGATCCTCTCTTACACGGAGGGCATGAGCCTGGAGGATTTTGAAAAAAGCCTCGTCACCGTCGACGCCGTCGTCCGGAACCTGGAGGTCATCGGCGAGGCGGCGGGAAGAATTCCCGGCGAGATCCAGGCCGAGGCGCCAGATATCGAATGGCGGAAGATCATCGCTTTGCGCAACGTCCTTGCCCATGAGTATTTCGGTGTCAATACGAAGATCGTTTGGGATGTGGTCGTGAATAAGCTCAGGCCGCTCGAACGGGCCGGCCGGAGAATTCTGCAGGACGGCGGACGCTAAGCCGGAACGCCGGCGAAAGAGAAGAATTCCGGAACGATGAGAAGAACGAAGAGCGCGGGCTTTGCCGGCGCCCTCTGCGTCCTCTTGGGGATCACGTCCCTGGCTTGGCGCGGCGGCCAAGAGGAAGCGTTCGTCGGCTATCTTTCGAGGGAAAAGATCGTTTCGCTCGCGACCGCGGCCGACGGCTCCTTCGCCTCCTATGCGCCGTCGCCGAACGCCCTGGCCACCCTCGTTACCCTGGTCGACCCGGTCCACGTCCGGATGTTCCTGCTCGCCTCGCGATCGGACGACCTCAAGTTCGCCGGGGCCATCGGCCGGGCCTTCGAGGCGGCGGGGAACGCCGCCCTCTCCGCGGAATTCATCGGTGTCGCGAAGGACTTGTCCGAGCCGGCGGCGACTATCGCCGACAACGGCGTCACCGAGGTTCCCGAAGCCATCGTCTATTGGCTGGGTGTCGAGGTCGGGCGGCTCCATTCCAAGGCCGGGGCCGTGATCGAGGAGGACCTGGCGGCGTTCATCCAGCAGTCCCGGGCCCAGATCGCCCAGGAGATGCTCTTCGACAACGAGTTCTTCCGGAACACCTACCACTCGGACCTGCCCCTCGAGTGCGTGCGCTGTCATCTCCGGTAACCCTTTATTTCGGGGCGTCCCCGGGTTGAGTGTCTTCCCACGCCGGAGCCGCGCCGGCGGCCTTTTTCGTCCGGAACAAGCCCCGCGCCTCCCGGAACTTCTCGGCGCTCCAGGCGTTCAGCTTGTCGCCGTGAAAGTAAAGCACCGGGATGACAATGAGCATGAGGAGCGTCGAGGTCGTCAGGCCGCCCACCGTGCAGAGCGCCAGAGACGACCAGATCTGCCGTTTATTCGTCCCGGAACCGATGAGGAGGAGGGGCAGCATGCCGAAGACCGTCGTGGCCGTGGTCATGAAGATCGGCCGGACCCGGTCCTTCGTGCCTCGAACCGCGGCCTCCAGAAGCGCCAATCCCTCTCGCCGCCTCTGGTTGATGTGGTCGACGAGCAGGATGGCGTTGTTGACGACGATGCCCGAAAGAAGGATGACCCCGATGTAGGCCGTCGGGTCGAAGGGCGCCTTGGCCACGACGAAGGCGACGAAGACGCCGATGAGCGAGAGCGGCACGGCCAGAAGGATGAAGAACGGCGTGACGAAGGATTCGAAGAGGGAGGCCAGGATCATGAAGATGATGACCAGGGCCACGGCGATGGCGAAGTTGATCTGTTTTTGCTCCTCCTCGGTCACGTACCATTGTTCGTCGAGGGTCGCCGAGAAGCCCGGGGGCAGGTGGAGCGAGTCGAAGACGGCCTTGCGGTAGCGCTCCTCGGCTTTGGAGGGGCCGCGGAACTCCCACATGATCGTCTGCTGGAACTGCTGGTTCTCGCGGTCGATGGACCCGGGGATGGGGGATTCCTCGAAGACGGCGATCTCGCCGAGCCGGAGATACTCGCCCGCGCGCGTCTGGATGAGGGCTTCCCGCAGGCCGCGCATGTCGAGCGTCGAGGCCTCGGGGAACTTGACGGAAACGATGAGGTCCCGGCCCCCCGTCCGGATCCGGGCGGGCGAGCCGAACTCCCCTTGGATCATCGTCTGGAGGTGGAAGTAGAGGTAGGCCGGGTCGATGTCGTAGCGGCGGAGCGCGGCCTTGTCGATCTTGAGGACGTCCTCGACCGTATCGCCCCGCCACCAGCCGTAGCGGCTGGAAACGGTCCGGACCTCCTTGATGCGCGGGTTGCGCCGCAGGGTCTTTTCCAGGTCGGCGGTTATCTCTTTTAATTTCTTGAGGTTGTAGCCGAAGAACTTGATCCGCGAGCTGTAGTAGGTCCCGGCGCCCATGCTCGAGGAATACCACTGAGGGTCGAATCCGGAGACGCTGATGTCGATACCGGCGAACTGGGTGGCCAGCTGGATGAGCTCTTCCTTCAGGGCGTAAGGCCGGTAGGACTTTTCGATCTCCGGCGGGAACCCGATGATGGCCTGGGCGCTTTCGGAGACGATCTGGACGTTCATCTCTTTCTCGTAGCCCTGGGCCATGACCTTGTCCTCGAAAGTGCGGATCGTCTCGTCGGTCCGGGCGATGTCGGTCCCGGGCGGCATGCCGACGCGGACGTAGAGGTACTCCTTGGAGTACCAGGAATACCAGCGGCCGACCGTGACCTCGGATCGGAACCAGCGATAGGCCCCGAAAAGCAAGGCCGTGACGACGAGCAGGACCTCGACGGGATGGTGTATGAGGACGCCCAGGCCCTTCTCGAACCGCGGGCTCCTCCTTTCCTCGGATCCCGTCGCCTTCCGTTTTTTGATGAGCCGCGGACTGAGGGCCGGGATAAGCGAGAAAGAGACGAGGAGCGAAGCGGCCATGGCCGAGGCGATGACGATGGCCAGGGGCAGGTAGAAGATCTTGAGCTTGCCCTGGAAGAAGGGGAAGCTGAAGAAGACGGCCATGGTCGTCAGCGTCGAGGCCAGGACGGCGACGAAGACCTCCTTGGGCCCCTGGATGGCCGCCTCTCGTGGTTCCATCCCGCGTTCCCGCAGGCGGAGGATGTTCTCGAAGACGACAATGGAGTTGTCGACGAACATGCCGAAGCCGAGGGCCAGCGCCCCGAGGGTCAGCATGTTGAGCGAGATCTTGAAGGCGTAGATGAGGTTGAAGGTGATGACGATGGAGAAGGCGATCGAGGACAGGATGAGGAGCGCCGGCCGGAAGCGGCGGAGGATGACGAAGATCATGGCGAAGACGATGATCGTGATCAGCCCGGCCAGGAGGGTGAGGTCGTTGAGATTCTTGCGGATCTCTTCACTTTCGTCGTCGACGCTTTTAAAAACGAGGTTGGGCGGGAGCTCCGCCTTGACCTCTTCGAGCTTGCTCTTGACGTCGCTGGCGACACGGAGCGTGTTCGCGCCGCGCTCCTTCAATACGGTCAGGCTGACGGTGGGTTGGCCGTTGATGCGGTGGATGGTCCGGATATCGGCGTAGGTGATCTCGACCGCGGCCACGTCCTTGACCAGGATGGGATTTTGCCCCGAATAGGCGACCACCGTCTCTTCGAGCTCGGGGAGGCTGTCGATCCGGTCGGCGAACTTGAACAGGAACTCCTGGTTCCCCTTCCGGACGCGGCCCGTGGGATAAGTCCCGAGCCGGGCGCCGATGGCCGCGTTGACCGTGTACGGGTGAAGGCCGTAGGCCTTGATCTTGCCCTTGTCGAGGACGACCCGGATCTCCGGCTCCGAACCTCCCGCGACCTCGACGCCGGAAACGCCGCGGACCGAGCCGAGTCCGATCTCGAGCTTCTCCTTGACGATCTCCTGGAGCTCCTGGAGCCCGTAGTCGCCGGAGACCGTGTATTGGAGGAAGGGGCGGACCCGGAAGTCCTCGGGGATGTAGGGCTGGACGACCGGCCGGATCAGGGGTGGCAGGAGGGCGCGGGCTTTCGTCAGCTCCTCGCGCAGGGCGAGGGTCGCGAACTCCATGTCCGTCTTGGGGTCGAACTCGAGCGTGATCCGGGAGAGGCCGATCTGCGAGGTCGAGGACATCTTGACGATGCCCTTGATTGTCGAGCAGGCCTCCTCGAGAGGCGCCGTGACCTGGGTCTGAATGACTTCGGGCGGCACGCCGTACCAGCCCGTGACGACGTCGACCATCGGGTAGCTCTCCTTCGGCGCCAGCTCGATCGGCGTGTTGAGGAAGGAGTAGACGCCCGTCGCGAGCAGGGCCAGGAAGGCCATGGCCGTGGCCACGGGGCGGTCGATGAAGATCCTCATCGCTTTCTCTGTTCCGCCCACTCGTAGATGACCGGGATGAGGATGAGGGTCAGGAAGGTCGAGAAGGTCAGCCCGCCGATAACGACGATGGCCAGGGGCTGCATGAGCTCGCCGCCCCTTTCGAGGGCCAGGGCCATGGGGATGAGGCCGACGAGCGTGCTCCCCGTCGACATCAGGATGGGCCTCAACCGGACGTGGCTGCCCTCCTCGACGGCCTCCCGGAGCCCCATGCCGCCCCGCCGGAGCTGGTTCGTGTAGTCGATCTTGACCGTGGCGTTGTCGACGACGATGCCGATGAGGACGACCATGCCGATGATGGAGATGACGTTGAGCGTCTGGCCCGTGAGAAGAAGGGCTACGATGGCGCCGGCCGCGCCCATCGGCAGGGTGAACATGACGATGAACGGGTGGAGGAGGGACTCGAACTGGGCGGCCATGATCATGTACGTGAGCAGGGTGGCCAGAAGAAGGGCCAGGACGAGGCTCCGGAACGACTGGCTCATTTCCTCGCGCTCGCCGCTCCAGACGACGCGGTAGTCGGTCGGCAGGCGAAGAGTGGCGATGACTTTGTCGATGGCCGGCGTGACCTGGCTGATCTTTCGCCCCTTGAGGTTCGCCGTCACCAGGACCTCCCTCTGCTGGTTCTCGCGGCGGATCTCGCGAGGGCCGCGGACGACCTCGTATGTCACGAGGTCCCGGATCGGGACGACCTTGCCCTCGAAGGGCAGGGTCTCGCCGAGAAGGGCTTCGATATTCTGCCGCGAGGCGTCCTCGAGGCGAACCAGGATGTCGTACTTCTTCTCCATCTCCCGGAACTGGGTGGCCACCCGGCCGCGGACGGCGCTGACCAGGAAATCGCCGATCGTCGAAGGCGCCAGGCCCGGGTATCTTTTCATGGCCTCCTTGTCGACGGTGACCTTGAACTCCGGCTTGCCCTCGCCGATGTTGGTGGCCAGGTCGGCGATGCCCGGGATGGCCGAAAGCCTGGCCACGAGGTCCTCGGCGATCTCTTTGAGGCGGTCGAGGTCCTTGCCCTTGACCTTGAGCCCCACTTCGGCCGCGGACAGGGCCAGGAACTGGTTGATCGTCGATTGCTCGCGGACGATCGTGTAGGTGATGTCGGGGAACTGGGCCAGGCGGGCGCGCATGACGTCGAGAACGCCCTCGAGCTGTTTGGGCTTTTCGACCTCGACGAAGATGCGGGCCGAGTTGACGGCGATGTTCGGGTCGGCGCTCTCCATGCCGCTGACGATGCCGACCTGGGAGAGGACGGTCCGAACGGGTTGAAGGCCGTGGAGCCGGCCTTCGAGCATGACCGCCATCTCGGTCGTCTGCTCGAAAGAGAAGTCAACGGGCATCTTGAGGTCGAGCTCGAAGGTGTTCGTTTCCATGCGCGGCATGAGCTCCCGGCGGATGAGGCCGCCCAGGGCGAACGTGACGGCGAAGAAGACGAGCGTCCAGGCCATGACCCGGCCCTTGTGGTCGAGGCTCCACCGGAGGAACCGCTTATATCCGACGATGAACCGGCCGTAGACCGCGTTGAAGGCCGCAAAGACCGCCTTGAGCACGGGGCGGAAGGGCAGCCCGAGATAGTGGAAGATGAAAGCGAAGAGCTGGACGATGAAGCTCACAAGGAAGTTCAGGATGAACCCGACGCCCTTGAACACGGCGTAGAGGGGACGCTCCGCGGCCGGGAACTTCTTGAGTCCCCACGTCCACTTCCAGCGGCGCTCGGAGCCCATGCCGAAGTCGAAGGTCCTCGACTGGAGCGTGCCGATGAGGGTCAGCGAGACGAGGAGCGAAGCGAGGAGGGCGAAGGTGACCGTCAACGCAGTGTCCTTGAACAGTTGGCCGGCGACGCCGCGGACGTAGATGACCGGCAGGAAGACGACGATCGTCGTCAGCGCCGTGGAGATGACGGCCGGGCCGACCTCCTTCGTCCCGATATAGGCCGCCTCCTTCAGGCTTTTGCCCAGGCTCCGGTGACGGAAGATGTTCTCCGAGACGACGACGGCGCAGTCGTCGAGCATGCCCACCCCCAGGGCCAGGCCGCCGAGCGACATGATATTGAGGGTGATGTTGTCGAAAAAAAGCAGGCTGAAAGTCCCGATGACTGAGATGGGGATGACCGTGCCGATGATGAGCGGCGTCTTCCACTCCTGGAGGAAGATGAGCAGGCTCAGGAAGGCGAGGATCGCGCCCTGGATGAGCTCGTTCTTGACCGAGCCGATGGCGTCCTCGATCGTCTTGGACTGCTCGCTGACAATGCTCAGGGAGATTCCCGGGTTCTCCTTCTGGATCTGCGCGATGACCTCGCGGGCGAGCTTTGTCACCTTGACGGTGTTGGCACCGGACTCCTTGCGGACGAGGAGGCCGATGCTCTCGGCCCCGTCGAGGCGGGTCATGCCCTGCCGCTCCTTGATCCCGTCGCGGACCGTGGCCACGTCGCGGAGCCGGACGACGCCGCCTTCCTTCGTGACCATAAGGCTGATCTCGCCGATCTCGTCGAGCGACTCGAACTCGCCGACGACGCGGAGGGCGTACTTGAACGTCCCCTTGCGGATCGACCCGCCCTGAAGGTTGCGGTTGAAGGCGTCGACGCGGCGGGCGATGTCCTCGATCCTCAGCCCGTAGAGGGCGAGTTTGCCCGGGTCGGCTTCGACCTGGATCTCGCGCTCGACACCGCCGGTGATCTCGGCCGAGCCGATGCCCTCGACCTGTTCGAGGCGCGGCTTGATCAGCTCCTCGGCGAACTCCTTGAGCTCGAGGAGGCTGCGGTCGCCCGTGACGGCCAGGGTCATGATCGGCCGGCTCTGCGGGTCGAGCGGGATGATGGTCGGGCTCTCGGCGTCCTCGGGGAAGCGGTCCTTGGCGTTGTCGAGCTGTTCCCGGGCGTGGAGCATGGTGAAGTCCATGTTCGTCCCCCAGTCGAACTCGAGGGTCAGGAGCGAAACCCCTTCCTTCGACACCGACTCGACACGGCGGAGGCCCGGGATGCGGCTGACGGCGGACTCGAGGGGGGCGGAGATCAGGGTCTCGACCTCCTCGGGGGCGACGCCCGGGTAGTTGGTGATGACCGAAAGGCGCGGATAGCTGATGTCGGGCAGGAGGTCGACGGACAGCTCCCGGAGCGAGACGGCCCCGAGGAGGATGACGGCGATGTAAAACATATACGTCGTCACCGGCCGGTCGACGGCGATGCGGGCGAGCTTCATGGTCCCTCGCTTTCCTTTATTGGACCTTCCAGGTCACGGCGTAGCGCTTGACGAGTTGGTAGCCGTCCTCGTCCTCCTCGAGCGCGTAGTACTTGCCCTTGAGGATCTCGACGCCGGACGGCTTGAGCGGGACGCGGCCGATGAACCGCCCTTCGGCGTCGAAGATGTCGTGGACGAACTTCCCGTCCTTCGTCTTTTCCCAGGTCTGGACAATGACATGCCCCAGGTCGCTCAGGAAAAACCGGGAGAAGGCCGAGTGATATTTCGAAAAATCGAAATTGAGCGTTATCCCAGGCGGGATGTCCTTTTTCTGTTCCTCTTTTTCCTCCGCCGTGACGAGCATGGGATCGCACTCCCGCGTGATTCTCTTGAAGACCTTCACGTCCGAGGGGCCGAAAAATTGGATCTCGTAGGTCAGCGGATAGCCGTAGACGAGGTTGTCGGACCGGTCGAGCTGGAAGTAGCTGATGGCCATGAAAGGGTCGAACTTCACGGAGGCGTTGGGGGCCGGCGACTTGGCCAGCACGGCGACAACCGAAGCGTCGGGGCCGAGCTTCTTTAGCTCATAGCGCGGATCCTTTTGGTCGACGATGCCTTCGGTGATATAGATGTTGCCCTTGGAATCGACCCGGCCGCGCAGGGCCCACATCTCCTTAAAGGACAGGTGACGGAGGAACGTGCCGTCGGTTTTGAAGTAGGACATCCGACGGCTGGCCTGGTGGATGGCGAGCTCGTCCGACGTCCGGTTGAAGGACAGCGTCATGGGCGACTCGAGCTCGCCCGGACCCTGACCCTGCCGGCCGATCGTGCGGACGTACTTGCCGGACGCGTCAAAGACCTTGACATGCGAGGCTTGGCTGTCCAGGACGTAGATCGAGCCGGCTTCGTCGACGACGAAGGTCCGGACTTCTCCGAACGCGTAGTCGCCCTGGGCTTCCGGGCCGCCGAGCGAAAGGTCCTCCTTGAGCTCGATAACGGGCGTCTTGTAGAGCGGCTCCTTGGGATTCTTGACGACGGTCATGTCACCCTCTTTGACGATCGTCCCTTTCCACTTGTCCTGACTGGCGGCAGCGGGCGCCGTCAGGAAAGCCATAAGTGCCAGGCTGATCACAAGGACTGATCCCCGGTTGATCTTCATGCCCGTCCTCCCTTTACCTGGACCGCATTCTTACCCTAGATCACGACGCGGTATTTCTTGATGGCGAACGTATCGTCCTCGGACCGCTCGACGACCCAGAGGAACTCGCCGTCGAGGGCGCATGAGCCGGGGGAGAGGACGCTCTTGAGCGCCGCTTCGGGGAGCTTGAGCCAGAAGCAGTCCCGGTAAACCCCCTCGCCGTCGAAAATGTCGACGAGTATGCCCTTGACCTTGTCTTTGGTCGAGGTTACCGCCCAGATCTCATCGCCGTGGGAGAGCAGGTTCCTGACGTCGTTCTGAAATTTTTGTTCGGGCGGTCCGTAGTGCTTGCCGTCGATGATCATGCTACCCTTTTTCTGCTCCTCGGTCAGCGGCTCGGGCTTGACTCGGTCGTAGGCCCGCCGGAATTCCCTGACAACCTTGACCGCCGCCGGATCATAGATCTTAAGCAGATATTCGCTGGTGTGAGTAAGGACCAGGGATCCCCCCATGAAAGGGACGGTAATCAGGCTGGCGATCTGGAACATGCCTCCGCCTCCCCCCTGGGTGATGACGAAGGACCTGACCGGGAAGGAAGCGCCCGGCTTGGCTTCGAGGGTCGTTTCGTTGACGGCGACGATCGTCTCCGGGGCATCGACATAGTCCGGATCGCCGGAGACCCGGGGGAACTCCCGGGCCTGGAAATAGAAGACGCCTTTTGAATAATGGAGGGGCGTCATGCTCGTCCGGCCTTCCGAGCGGATCGGGATCTCTTTTTCAAATTTTCCGGAGGCGTCAAAGAAAATAAGTTTGTTCGGGGAGTTCGATTGAACGACGATGCTCTTTTCGACGGCCAGGATCGAGCCCACGTAGGTGAGCTCCCCGGGCCCCTGGCCCTTCTTGAATAGGTTGCGCAGGAACTTGCCGTTCCTGTCGAAATGCAGGACCTGGTCCACGTCCCGCACCAAAAGCGATCCGTCCGGAGTCGTTTTAAGTCGCCAGGGATATTTGAAATAGAACTCGTCCGTCCCCTCGTCGGAGATAGCCAGGACTTCCTGCGGAGCGACCACCCGCCCGGCGTTGACCGCTTTCGGCTTAGCCGGGTTCTCGACGATCGTCTGCGCGAGGGCGCGGTCCGGGCCGGCGAACGATCCGATCCAAACGAGGAGAATGCCGGCCGGGAGAATCGGCCATCGGGGCCTTTCTTGCGGGAACGTTTTCCTCATCATCTCCCTCCTATCTTTCGATCCTGTATTTCACGACGGTGAGGCTCTCGTCCTCGTTTTTCTCCAGACAGAAGACAGCGTCTTCCCGGACGGCCATCAGGGTCCGGCCCGCCCCGAGATAGAAGCTGTCGAGGAAGCGGCCGTCTTTGTCGAAGACGTCGATGAGCCGGCCTTTCGTTTTATCGTCCGTCGATGTTTCGACCCAGAGCCGGTCGCCGACGGGGTAGAGATCCTTGATGTCCGCTTCGAACTCGATCTTCGGCGCGCCGGTTCTGTTGCGAAAATCAGGCTCCCAGGCCTCCTCGACATGGGGGATCTTGGCATAAATCCGTCCGAACCTGTTGACGATCTTGCCGGAGGCCAGATCTATGACCTCGACGAGGTAGTCCCGGCTGTGAAGGGCAAACAGAAGCTTCGAATCGGCGTCTAGTTTGGTGATGGAATTGTCCCAGCCCATTCCCGCTTGGTACCCCAGAAACGTTCTCGGCTTGAATGTGGCGACGTCCCTCTGCCAAGAGCCGTCCCTGGCAATGAAGGCGATATTGTGGATGATCTCCATGAGCTTTCCCGTCCGCTCGCTCGGAGGGGGCAAAACCTGGCTCATGAACAGGAAGCCGTCGGGAACGACTCCGACAAAGTTATTGTAATCCTTGTTCGCCAGGCTGATCTGGTCCTGGAAGACTCCGTTGAAGTCGGCCCGCCAGAAACGCTTTGAGTTGAAGTCCTGGACGTAGATCTCGCGGCCGAAGATGGAGTAATGAAAGTAATCCCCCCCCAGCTCGCCAGGCCCCTGCCCTTTTTTAAAGATGTTCCTGAGGAATTTCCCATCCGGGGAGAATTTGAGGAACTCGTCGGCGTCGACGATGAAGATCGAGCCGTCTTCCGCGATCTGGAAGTTGTTCGGATACTTGAAGAAGAACTCGCCTCCGTCGTCTGTGATCTTCCATACCTCCGTAAGCTGGAGAATACGCCCGGCATTCGCCGCTTTCGGCTTGGCCGGGTTTTCAATAACCTGCCCGAAAGCGACGGCCGTGACGGCTAGAAGGGCTAGAAGGACGCCCGACCAATTCCGGGATCCAGCGACGCGAGCCGTCTTATTCATTACGCCTTGCCTCTCATTCTTTCCCTCATCCGTCGGGGCGGCTACTCCTTCGCCCGTTCGTTTCCGCGACGTCACCCCCACTCTTCATTTTTCCACGATCCTGTATTGATAGACGGTGACGCCGCGCTCGCGGTCGATGAGGAACAGCCGGTCGCCGGCGATCCGGATGACGTCGACGAAGTGGGTGAGGGGGATCTCGCCGAGGAGGACGCCGTCCTCGGCGAAGACCTCCAGCTTGAAGGCGTCGGTCGTTCGGAGCTCCGTGTTGCCCGTGGTCTTGATGGATACGTTGTTGATGCCGCCCTGGCCGCGCCCGCTGACGCTCGTCATCGAGGTCCGGACCTCCTCCTCCTTTTTCAGCTGGCGCTGGAGTGTGACGACCCAGGCCCGGCCCCGCCCGTCGATGGCGATGCCCTTGGAGCAGACGTTCATCTCCGGCTCGGACATCGAGTAGCCGCCGCCCGACCTGTCGATGCTTCCCCTTTTCCTGACCTCGGTCCCGTAGTTGAGCGGCCGGTCGGCCCGCCAGAGGAGCTTTCCGTCGGGGCTGTATTTCTCGATCCGGTTCTGGGCGCTAAAGCTGACAGTGATGGCGTCGCGTCCGTCTACGCCGAACTCGCTCGCGTTCCCGGTCGCGTTGGTCAGGTTTTCGCCGAAGTCGGTCAGTTCGCCGAAGGAGGCCGTGACCCGGCCGTCCGGGTCGAGCGTCCGGAACAAACGCATCTCGCCGATCTTCTTCCCGGGCTGGTTGCGCATAGGGATGGAGTAGGTCGAGGCCCGGCCCACGAAACCGCCGGAGCCGAGACACCGGAGGCCGTAGATCCTCTCGTCCTTGAGGACGATGGACTTGACGTCTTGGCCCCCGCCGATGATCACATGAAGCCGCGATTGGGCCGTATCGGTCACAACGAGGTTTCCGTCCTTGTCGAAGTCGAGGCTGCTCGGGCTGATGAACTCCCCCGGCCCCTGGCCCTTGCGGCCGATCGTGGCCAGGTATTCTCCATCGGGTCCGAACTTCTGGATGCGGGTGTTCCCGCTGTCGAGGACGTAGATGTTCCCCTCTTTGTCCACGGCGACGTCGGTGGGGTAATTGAACGCGACGTTCTCATCCTCGGTATCGATGTCGCCGATATTACGGACCAGCTCGAGCGAAACCTGGGGGCTTTTCCCCCATAAGCCGCCCTTTTCGTTATGGACGACGCGGATGCCGTCGACGGTTTCGATCTTCTGGCCCGGTGAAACCGCGTTGGAGCGTACGGCAAGAAGGCCGAAGAACGTGGAGATGGCCAACACAAAATATTTTTTCGATTTCGTCATGCTGATTCTCAGAATTCATACCCCTTGAACTTGAGTCCCTTGGCCCGGATGGTCGTGCCCATGGCCTTGTCCAGCGCGGCCAGGGCGATCTTGTAGTCGATGACGGCCCGGATCTCGTCGGCCTTGGCCTGGGCCAGGTTCCTCTGGTAGGTGAAAAGCCATTCGCTGCCGACGAGGCCGAGGTCGTAACGCTGGGTCTCGGCCTGGACGCGCTTTTCCATGAGCTCGCGGTAACGGGCCGACGTGGCGATCCTCGTCGCGCTCGCCTCGAGGTCCTTGACCGCTTCGGCGACCTCGACCTCGATCGTCTGGCGCTCTTTTTCGAATTGGAGTCGGGCCTGGTCCTGGGCCAGCCGAGCCCGGGCCAGTCCCGCCCGGGAGACGAAATTCGAGAGCGGCACGGACAGCGTGGCGGCCAACTGGATGTTGCTGTAGGCCATCTTGAACATGTCTCGGAAGGACTCGCCGCGGCTGCCGATGATCGTGTCGATAACGATCCCCGTGAGCGGGTTGTCGTCGAGGTAGACATACTTGATGCCCGACTGGCCGGGGGACCAAAGAGAAAGATTGAGGTCGAGCCGGGGAAGAAGCTGGTTCTTGTAATAACCGACGTCCGTCGCGGCGTTGTCGATCATGGCGTTGGTCCTGGCCAGCTCGGGCCGCTCGGCGAGCGCCGTGGCCAGGGCGTCCTCGAGGGTGACCACGCGCTTTTCGGCTTCGGGCTTATCGGCGGGGACGATCGTTACGAGGGCTTCCTCCGGGGCGACGGCCGCCGCGGCTCCCGCTCCCGCGACTGGCATGTTGAGCAGGGATTTGAGCCGGTCCTCGGTCTTCTCGGCCTGGAGCCGGGCCGAAAGGATGCGGTCCTCGTAGCCGGCGACCTCGGTCTCCGCGCTCAGCACCTCGACGGCGGACTTCGTCCCTATCCGGGCCGCCTCCACGTTCCGCTTGAGAGTCTCACGGCTTTGGTCGAGCGAGATCTCCAGGACGCGCAGGCTCTCGCGGGCGTAGGTGAGGTTCCAATAGGCCTCCTCCACGCTGTAGACGGTCTGGACCAGGGTCGTCTTGAGGGCCGCCTCGGATACGTCGAGCTGGCGCCGGGCCTTGGTCGTCAGGTAACGGTTGGCTTTGAAGCCGAAGTCCCGTAGGAGCGGCTGTCGCAGGTTCAGCCGGAATTCGCTGTAGAAGGCCGGGTTGACGATCGGGTAGGCGCGCGACGTGTCGGTCTTGCGGGTCGACAGGCCCAGGTCGAGCTCGGTGCCGATAGGCGTCCGCTGGGTGATGCCGACCTGGTAGTAGTCCATCTGGGTCTTGATGGTCGGCCCCTCGAGGCCCCAGGAGCTGGGGATGTCCTGATTGAGGTAGTTCGAGCTCAAGCCGAACTCCGGCAGGTATTTTTCCCGGGCCTCGGCGATGGAAGCCGAGTCCATCTCGGGATTGATGGCTTCGATGGCCAGGCTGAGGTTCCCTTCGAGGGCCATTCGGATGCAGTCGGCGAGAGAGAGCGAACGGGTTTCGGGCTTCGGCGCTTGGGCCGGGCCGCCCCAGAGGAGCGGCGCGATGATGACCGCGGCCAGGGCCGCGAGGACGGTTTTGTGACGCATGGTCCCCCTCCTCGGATCCAAGGGCTAATCGACGATGCTGACCTTGGTGTCGTGGGCCAGGGTGATGTGGCCCTCGATGATGACGGTGTCGCCCGCCGTGACGCCCCAGCCCGGCTCCTTGCCGGGCAGGACCTCGGCGAAGCGCTCGTTCTCGAGGCCGACCTCGATGTAACGCCACTTGGCGACGTCCCCCTCGACGGCGAAGACGAGCTTGCGGCCGCCGCGGACGAGGATGGCCTGTTGCGGGACGAGAAGCCGGTCCTTGAAGATCTCGGTCGGGAACTCGACCTCGGCGTGCATGCCGGGCTTGACCTCTTCGGACGGGTTGTCCATGGTGACGTGGACGGCGCAGGTCTTGTCTTCGGCATTGATGACGGGGCTGATGGCCTCGATGCGCCCCTTGAAGGCACGGCCGGGGAAGGCGCTGAAGCGGAGCTCGACCTCGCGCCCGGCGACGATCTTGCCGACCTCGCTCTCGAGAACCTTGGCCTTGACCTTGATGCGGCTGATGTCGACGAGGGTGAAGAGCTCGCGGCCGGGGTCGAGCCGCTCCTTGGGCGAGAGCTTGATATCCGTGACGATCCCGGCGAAGGGGGCGCGGATGCGCGTTTTATCGAGGTCCATGCGGGCGATCTTGACATCGACCTCGGCCTGGGTCAGGCCCTTGGTCGAGGCCATGATCTCGTCCTTCTTGCGGCCGGCCTCGATCAGGGCGAGTTCGAGGTCGCTCTGGGCCTTTTCCAGGTCGGCCTGGGCGACGAGACCTTTTTTGAAGGCCTCGGAGGTCTTCTCGTAAGCCGCCTGGGCTTTGTCGAGCTTGTCGATGACTCCCGGGGAGGCCTCCTGCCCGGCCGCGGCGTACTGTTTCTCGACGAAGAGCTCGGACAAGTAGCGAAGCCTCTGGGCTTCGAGCCTTTCGAGGCGGAGGCGGTATTCGCGGTCGTCGAGCTCGATGAGCAGGTCGCCTTCCTTGACGTGGCGGCCCTCGGTGGCGTAAAGGTTCTTGACAACGCCGCCAACCTCGGCCTTCATGGCGATCCGCTTCTCGGTGTAGGCTTCCCCCGGAGATTTGAGGGTCATGACCAGATCGCCGATGAAAGCCTTGGAGACCTTAACGGGAAGCGGGGCGGCTTCGACCTTCTGATCGGGGGGGGTGGCGGAACTCCCTCCGGGGGACTCCGCGGAGGCGTTCTCCGCCTGATCTTCAGGTTTGGCGGGGGCCTTGTCGAGGACGAGAAAATAGACGCCGGCGGCGGCCAGAACGAAGATCAGAAAGCCACCCAGGACGGCCTTGGGGATGCGCATTGCCCACCTCCTATTTATATTAAAAAGAGGACGCGTTCAGCGCTAGAAACCCGAGTGCTGACCCAACTTAACTTTCTTAGCCAACTATAAGCAACTTTCGGGCCAATTTGTCAAGAGAACTCCTCAAAATAAAGACAGCTGTAAAAGCAAAAAATTCCCACCGTCCTAAAATTATTACGACGGACCGGCCGGAAGTGTTGCTATTGTGCGAATATTTTCGCATTGTTGCCCAGCTGGAGATCCGACATTGCCGGCCGTAGGCCCGGGAATAGCACCGGGGAGAATAGCCAAGGGGACATGCACCGCTTCGAGAGAAGCGGTACGTGTCCCCATTCCTGATGCCTGCCTGGTCTTGAGGCTTGAGCCAACTCATTTTTTTACGGGAGGGCGCTTTTTCTGATAATATACGGAGGAAAGGTCGATCCCGTGCTAGTCTTGGCCATCGAAACTTCGTGCGACGAAACGTCGGCGGCCGTGCTGCGCACCGCCCAAGTTTTAGAGGTCCTGAGCAACGTCGTCCTCTCCCAGGACGAAGTTCACGCGCCCTACGGTGGGGTCGTGCCGGAACTGGCCTCGCGCCAGCACATCAAGACCATCGCGGCCATCGTCGGCGAAGCGCTGTCTCGCGCCGGTGTGGCACTCGAAGCGATCGACCTCTATGCCGTGACCCAGGGCCCGGGGCTCATCGGCTCTCTTCTTGTGGGCCTGTCCTTCGCCAAGGGCCTGGCCTACTATCACAAGAAACCGCTTATCGGCGTCGACCACCTGGAAGCTCATCTCGAAGCGTGTTTTCTCGAAAACGCCGGCATCGCGTATCCCGTCCTAGGGCTCCTCGTCTCCGGCGGGCACACGGCGCTTTACCAGATGGAAGAACCGCTTTCCTACAAAATTCTCGGCAAGACGCGCGACGACGCGGCGGGGGAGGCCTTGGATAAGATCGCCAAGTTCCTCGGCCTCGGCTATCCGGGCGGGCCGGTCATCGAGAAGCTCGGCCGCGGCGGCGATCCCAAGGCGTTCCCTTTCGCCGTGCCGCGTACGAAGGACCGAAGCCTCGATTTCAGCTTCAGCGGGCTCAAGACCGCGGCCCTGAAGCACATACGGGAACGGGGAGTCTGCAAGGACGATCCTCGGCTGGCAGATTTCCTGGCCAGCTTCGAGGATATCGTCGCCCGGGCTCTTGTGGACAACCTGCGCCTGGCCGCCGACGCGGTCCTGCCCCGGTCGCTCGTTCTGTGCGGCGGTGTCGCCCGCAACACGAGATTGCGGGCGCGCTTCCAGGATTTCGCCCGGCAGGGCGGCCTCGATGCCTACGTGCCCTCCCCGAAGCTCTGCACCGACAATGCGGCTATGGTCGGCGCCCTGGCCCTCAAGAAATTCGCCCGACGCCCCGACGCGGCCACCGACCTCGACCTCGACGCCTACGCCCGTTCTTAAATCGGGGACACAATACCAATTTCCGAATTAGCCCTGGGTCGGCTTGACTTTTTCTTCTAAATAAATCATGGTATGAATTATAATGAACTATATAACGATGCATAAATCAAAACTGGGGCAGGCATGAAATCAATCAGCGTCCACGGCATCGATGAGGAAATGGAAAAAGCTATCGAGGAGCGAGCAAAAAACGAAGGAAAAAGCGTCAATAGGGTTGTGAAAGAACTCATCGCCAAGGCGCTCGGCATAGGCGATAAGCCGCCGGACCACCGGGCGGAGTTTGCCGAACTGTGCGGCGTTTGGACCGAAGCCGAGGCAGCCGAATTCATGGAGCTCATTGCCGATTTCGAGACCGTCGACGCGAAGGACTGGCAATGAGAGCCGTCCTGCTCGATACAAACGCTTACGTCCGCTTCCTGGCCGGAGACGAAAAAATATTGACCTGCCTCGCCCAGGCCGGCCGCGTCTACATGTCCGTCTTTGTCCTGGGGGAGCTTGCCGCCGGATTCCGCGCCGGGTCGAAGGAAAAGCAGAACCGGCAAATCCTCGACCGGTTCCTGGCCAAGGCGGGTGTCGTTGTTCTCGAAGCGACTCGGGAAACCGCCGAGTACTTCGGACTGATCAAGGCGGCTCTGAGGAAATCCGGCCAGCCGATCCCGCTCAACGATGTTTGGATCGGCGCCCACGCGCTAGAGACCGGGGCTGTTCTTGTAACGTACGATACGCACTTTACCGCCGTCCCCGGCCTTCGGACCTGGGACGAGCTCGCCTAATTCGAATTATCTCACGTCGTAGCGGATGAACGCCATGTACGCCGCGGCGAAAAGGGCCACGATGTAGACGGCCAGGACCGCAAAAGCGCCCCACGCGGCCCCCATCCTCCCGCCCAGCCCTTCCTCGGTGTAGCGAAACCTCGGCGAATCAGTCATGTCGATGGCCGTGTTCCAGACGTCCGCGGTCGGGTCCTTGGCCTTCAGGTCCGCTATCTTCCTCGGCTGGTACTCGCTGTAAAAAACCCGGTTCCAGACCCCCGCCAGCCGTCCGACATGCAGCATGTTCTGCATTCCGGTCGAAGAGAGCTCCGTGGCCAGGTAGGTGAAATCGGCCATCGGCGAAGCCATCGAGATCGAACGGGCCAGGCCCGTCTGGGCCTCCTCCTTCTGACGGAGATCGTCCTCCAGAACCTTCCCCTTGGCGCCCTGGATGCGGTTGGCTTCGTCCCAGGCTTTTTGGTTGGCCGCTCTGGCCGCTTCGTAGGCTGTCCTGTACTCGGGGTCTTCGGCGACCCGCTTCTTGACCTCGTCCTCCGTCAGCCTTTCCTCCAAGACCGGATACTGCCTGAGGACTTCCCGCCTGCTTTCCGCGGCGAGCTTCCGGCCGAGATCGTCCCTGTCGGTGTCATACAGCCGACCGACCTCCCGCGCGACTTTGATCCGCGACGGCGTCGGCGAAAGGAAGGAGGCTACATAAGGGCTCAGGTTGGGAACGACAAGGACGAGGAGGACCCAGACGAAAAGCGAGGTCATGATGGAGGAGGAGCTCGACCGGTGAACGGACGAGATGAGGATGCCGATGAGATAGAACACGGCGATATAAAGGGCCGCTCCCAGGAGGATCAGCCCGAGTGCCCCCCAGTCGGCTCCCGACCAGGTGACGCGTGGGTGGAGCAGGATGATCAACATTCCCGCCGCGACCGAAAGGAGGAACGGCACGAGGAGGGTCAGCAGGCCCCCGGCGAACTTGCCCAGGATGATATGCGACCGGGACATGCCGTTGGCCAGCATCAGCTTCAATGTGCCGTCCTCTTTTTCTCCGCTGACCGCGTCGTAGGAAAGGATCAAGGCCATGAGGCTCACCAGGATGGTGACGATGAACGTCAGGTCGATGAGGGGAAAAATGACGGGCAGCGGGTCGTCGTTGAATTGCTCGAGGTTGACCTCGGCCGTGAGCCCCCGCACGAGGGTCTGAAAGGGGATGGGCGGTTGGGCCGGCTGCAGGATGTTCCCGATCCTGTTGAAGTGGGCGTAGTTCTTCAGGTAAACCCCGAGATCGGCCTGCCGCTGGGAATATTCGTCCTGCCTCCTGAGGTAGTCGCCGGTGAGGACCAGGCTCGTGACCGTCACGATGACGAAGAGAAGGGCGAAGCTGGCGAGAAACCTGAAGGACAGGATGTTCGCCCGGATCTCCTTGGCGATGATCGACTTCAACATGTTCTCACCTCACGTCGTACCGGATGAAGGCGACATAGGCCAGGGCGAACGAAAGGATGTTGAAAAATATGAGCCAGGCCGTGTCGAAAAGGGCGCCCCCGGCGAAGATCTCGGGCAGCGACCGTGGAGCATAGGTGAAGGCCGGGTATTGCCCGTCCCCGTCCCGCCGGGCGGCAATGATCTTGTCAATGATCGAGTCCTTGTAGCGGACGACCTCCTGTTTGAGACGGCTTTCCTCGCCGATCCCGGTCCCGGCGATCTCGCTCGAAGCGTCGAGAAAGCTCGCCGCCGGCGAGATCCGGTTGATGTTTTGCGAGAGCCGGACCAGGCGCTCGAATTTCAGGCGATAGTCCTGTTCCAGCTGGTCGTTCTCGCTGCTGATCGTCCGTACGTGTTTCTCCCAGTCCCGGTCCTTCAAGCTGAGCAGGATCTCGCGGGTCCACGTTTGTTGCCGCTTTTCGGTCAGGGCCCGGACCGAGGGAACGCTCACGAACTGCCGGGCGAGGAGCGTCCCCAGATTCGGGATGATGAAAACGAGCAGGGACCACGCGAAAAGGAGGACGACGACCGAGGTCGCGGCCCTCTTCGTCAGGGTCGAGACGAGGATGCCCAGGCTCAGGAAGAAACCCAGGTAGAAGAGAGACAGCACCAGGATGAAGGCCAGGCGCCCGAGCTGGCCGGCCGAGAACTGGACGTTGGAGTCGAACATGAGGAGGGCGGACGCGAGGAGCGTGACGAGGAGAAAGGGGACCGCCAAACTCAGGAAGTTTCCGATCCATTTTCCGGCCAGGACCTTGGCCCGCGAGACGGAACTTCCCAGAACGAGCTTGAGCGTCCCCTGCTCCCGCTCCCGGCTGACCTGGTCGAAGCCGAAGAGAAGGGCCACGAGGGACAGGACGACCCGAACGACGTAGAGAAAGTCGGGGGCCGGGAAATAGGAGTAGATGATATTGCCCGAAGATTGGCCGGCCCGGACGTCGATGCCGATGGCGCGGACCTCGAAGGAGCGGGTCATGGCGTCGTCGAGGCCCTTGGCGAAGATAGACATCGGGTTGGGCGCGACGAGCGCGATGGGGTCGCCGGGCTTGGGCCGGACGACCTGGTAATCGTCCATTCTCTGCCGGAAGTCCCGGTGCATGATGAAGAGACTGGTCGCCACGAGGAGGACCATAAGGAGCAGGACGATGAAAAATTTGTAGCTGAGGAGGTTCGAAAGGATCTCTTTTCGGGCGATCGTCCAGGTCATTGCAGCCCTCCTAATTCGGGGACACGGTAGTCCCCATTTTAACGCACGTCGTAACGCAGAAATGCGACATAGGCCCCGGCGAAGAAAAGAATTCCGTAAACCCCCAGAAGCGCCAGGTCGATCCAGACCGCGGTCAGCCGCTTCTCGATCGTGACGGCGTCGGGCGGGAATTTCGGCGCCGGGGCGTTCCGGTCGAGGTCTCCCGTGCCGTAGGTCAGGACGATGGCCAGGAAACTCATGATGACGCCGACGATGAAGACGAGGTCGAGCGGGCCGTAGAAATATTCGTAGAGGTTGTCCCGGCCCTGGTTGTTGCTGAGGCGCATGGCCGAGGGGCCCTCGCCGAATTTGTATTCGGATTCCGCGATCTTGGGCAGGACGAGCTCAAGCCCGAGGGAAAGGAAGCTCAGCGAGGACGGCGGGGCGAAGGCCTTGGCCCCTTCCTTGTAGAGGACGTCGCTCGCCGTCTTCGTCTCTTCCTGGTAGATGCGGACGGCCTCGTTGGTGTTCTGGAGCCGGGTCCGGTAGTCCCGGAGGCTGACCTCGACGCCGAGGGGGACGAGGATGAGGCAAAGAACGAGGATCGTCCAGAAACGCCGTCCGGCCAATGCCTCGAGGATCTCCTTGGCGAAAATCGCTCTGAACATGGATATCTCTCCCTATCGCGCCCTACCTGACATCGGTCCGGAGGAAGGCCGAGAAGGCCAGTCCGGCCAGGAGAATGTTCCAGACGAGGAGGCCGGCCAAGTCGCTGAGAGCGCTCCGGAGGCTCCGGCCGATCGTAGCCGTGCGCTCCACGAACCGGGGAAAATCGGATTTGTCTCCGGAGTACTCCTCGGGCCGCGGCGAGTGGAGCTGCATCCTCCGCCCCTGGAAATCGAAGGATGTGCTGAAGCTGAACCGGGAGGTCTGGACGACCTTGCCGAGCTTTTTAAGGATATAGGCATCATAGGACCGAGCGTACTCCTGGACCTGGTCCAGGAAGTCCCTCTCCGCGCCGTCTCCCGTCCGGACGGTGTCCTCGACGGCGAACTGGAAGAGGGCCGCCGGCGACATTCTGGCTACGTTCTTGGCCGTTCTCGCCCGCTCCTCCTGGGCCCTCGCGAAATCCTCGTAGAAGGCGTTAACCTTGATCTGCCCCTCCTCGAAGGCCTTGTCCGCGGCGGCCTGGATCTCCGCTTCGCTCCCGAACTCCCCTTTCTGGGCCCGGGCGACGATGGCGTTGATCCTGTCCCAGACCTCCTTCTGGACCATGGGCTCGAACATCCTGGCTACCTGAATCTCGTTGGCCGCGGAGGATAGCTTGTCGACGATGACGACCGAGGAGCTGGGGATGATGATGGTGAAGAGGAGCCACGAGGCGAGAAGGGTCAGAAGGACGAGAGAAGAACGGTGGATAAGAGAAGAGACAAGCAGGCTCAGGAAAGCGAAGAGGGACAGGTAGGTCAGGCCGATCAGTACGACGAGGGCGATCCGGGCCAGGACGTCCAAGGTCAGGACCTGCGGGACGAGGAGACCGACGAGGACGAGATTGACGAGGAGCCCCACCGCGAGGGGGACGGCGAGGGCCAGGAGGATCGTCAGGTATTTGGCGGTCAGGAACCTGGCCCGCCCCACGGGGTTCGAGAGGACGAGCCGGAGCGTGCCCCGTTCCTTTTCGCCGGACACGGCCTGGAAGCCCAACAGGACGGCGTAGAGGCTGAAGAGGGTCCCGATGATGAGCGACCAGTCGAGGGCCGGGACATCGGGGAGCTTGAACGTCCGGGACCCGGCCGATTCCGCCATGAGCGTTCCCCCAGGCATGACCGTATAGCCGCCGGGCCTTTCGGGATCCCCGGCTTCGGCGATGAAGGTCAGGGAGTTCGGCCGGCGGACAACGCCGGTGATCCTCGTGCTCGTCCCCTGTCCCTTCATGGCCATCGCCTTCTCGAACCGTTCGGTCTGTCCCCGGTAGGAACCGACGAAGACAAGCGCGTTGGCGACGAAGAGCACGACGGCGAGAACGAGCAGGACCGCGAACTGGAGGCTTTTCACGTGTCCCAGGAATTCGCGACGGATGATCGTTCTCATGGCGTCACCTCAGGTCCTTGCGCAGGAAGCCGGTGTAGGCCAGAGCGAACAGAACGAGATTGATGACGACGAGCAGCATCCATTGAGGCCATGTCGCCGCGACCGCCTCCGCCGTGGGGTCGGACCGGTAGCTGAAATCCGGAAGCGGCGTTTGCTTGTAGGCCTCCGGGTCCGTGATCCGGAGCTTGTATCTTCCGACGAACGCGTCCCAGAGCCGGCGAACGCCTCCCATGAAGCGGTCGTATTCCCGGATGTCGGTCCTGGCCAGCCGGTTCGCGGCCTGGTCGTACACGGCGGCCGGGGAGAGGAGGGAAAGGACTTCCGCCCTCCTCATCTGGCGGGATTGACGCCGGCCGAATTCCTCGTCGACCTTGGCCATCTCGACCGCCTCTCCCGACCAGGCTTCGAGGGACTGAAGCCGGTCCGTGCTCGTCGGAGACGGCCGGCTGATCCCTTCGTTCGCCCGCTGGATCGCGGCCTGGAATCGTTCGCTAACGGCCTGCTTTTGGGCCAGGACGACATCCTCGCTCGGGAGGGGATAGACGTGCTCCGCGGCCCGGACGCTAAGGTTGGGATAGATAATGACCAGGACGATCCAAAGTTGGAGGAGGACCAGGAGGGAGGTCGCCGGTCTGTCGGTGATCACGGAAACGAAGAGGCCGAGGCCGTAGAACAGGGATAGGTAGAGGGCCGATCCGGCGAGGATGAGGGCCGCCCGGACCCAGTCCGACGTCGAGAACGAGACCGCTGGGTGGAGGACGATGACGAGCAGGGACAGGAGGGCGGCGAAGGCCAGGACCCCTCCGACGACGACGAGCCCGGCCAAGAGCTTGCCGAGAAGGAGCTTGTCGCGGGGGAGGGCGTTGGCCATGGCCAGCCTCAGGGTGCCGTTGGCCTTCTCCTCGGACACGGCGCCGTAGGCCAGGAAGACGACGAAGAGGCTGAGGATGACGCGGACGAGGAAGGTGAAGTCGATCGCGGCTAGCTGCGCCAAAGACCGGCTCCGGCCCCGGGAGACGTTCATGTAGCCGGTGAGCTGGGAGGGCACGCTCATGTAGGAGAGTCTGGCCTGGTCGCCGAAGTCTCGGTCCTTGCCCCTGGCCAGGACGCTCAGGACCTGAGGTTCGCGGAAGACGCTGATCTCGAAGCCTTCCGACCTCAACTCCTTCTGGGCGTCGAGATAATTCTGATGGCGGACGGCGTAGTCCTGGACGTTGATGAGGGTGGTCGTCACGGCCAGGATGCCCGTGATCAGCAGGGCGATCTGGAAACGGGCCGACTTGAGGTGATCGAGGACCTCCCGCCCGATGATGGTCTTCAACATGGGGGCTCAGGAAATGGCCAGCGGCTCCGACTTCATGTAGTCGATGTAGATCTTGACCAGGTCCTCGTACTGGAGCTCCTGGCGTGTCCGCTCCATGACCAGGCGGCCTTCCTTCATGATGCCGACGCGGTCGCCGATCTCCTTGGCCCGGAAGATGTCGTGGGTCGACATCAGGATGGCCTTGCCCTCGTTCTTCAGCTCGGCCATGATCTCCAGGAACTCGGTCGCGGCCTTGGGGTCGAGGCCTGCGGTCGGCTCGTCGAGCAGGACGGCCGGGGCGTCCTTGATGATGGCGATGGAGATGCCCAGCTTCTGCCGCATGCCCTTGGAGAAATTCTTGACCCGCTGGTCGAAGGCCTTCTCCTGGAGCGAGACCCGGCGCATGACCTGGTAGTAGTCGTTCTTGGCGAGGGCGGTCTTGCCGCCGAGCTTGGCGAAGAAATCGAGGTTCTGGCGGGCCGTGAAGTTGCCGTAGAGCATGACGTTCTCGGAGACGAAGGCGACGTACTTCTTGGCTTCGAGCGGGTCCTTGGTGACGTCGATCCCGTTGATGAAGCAGGTCCCGGTCGTCGGCGGGATGAAGTTCAGGAAGAGGTTGATCGTCGTCGTCTTGCCGGCGCCGTTGGCGCCGAGCAGGCAGTAGACCTCGCCCGGCTGGACCTGCAGGTTCAGGTGGTCGAGGGCCAGGATGCCGTCCTCGTAGCGCTTGGACAGGTCGTCGGCCTTCAGGATGGGTTGTGATGTTGCCATGTTTCCTCCTCTTTATGGACTGGCAGTACTTTTATCTCACGTCATACCGCGTGAACGAGAAATACGCGGCGGCGAAAAAGATCAGGTTGAACAGGACGAGAAGAATGATGTCGGGAGCGGCCGCCCGCAGGGTGTCTTCGTAGGCCGGGAATACATACCGGAATTTCGGGTAGTCGATCTTCCCGCTCGGACGCGAATCCCCGCCCATCTGGCGGCGCGAACTCCCGTCCTCGGACTCGAAAATGTCGCTGAACTGGTAGCGAAAGAGGACCTGGAAGAGCTGGCCGTAGTGGGCCTGGAGGGACCGCGAAAAATTTTCCAGGTCGGCGATCCCCGTATGGCACACGTTCAGCGCCGCCTGGGTATAGGCCGAAGCCGGGGACAGGCGGGAAATATTGAGGCTGAGGGCGCGACGGGCGCTCCTTGCCCGTTCATAATCCTCGTCGAACTTCTGAAGGGTCTGTCCGAGTCGCTCCTCGAACTCCTTGGCGACGGGTCCCCTCGCCTTGGTATACCCGTCCCAGTCCCATGTGCCGCGATCCTTATCGTTGAGATACTTGTCCATGAGGGGGGCCAGCGCCTTCCCCTTCTCTTTTTCGATCTGATGGCGGGCCTGGGCCCGGCTGGCGGTCATGACCTCCTCGCTCGGGACCCGCCGGATGAGCCCGGCGATGGGCTCGCTCGTCCTGGGGATGATGAAGGTCAGAAAGATCCAGACGAAGAAGCTCGCCAGGAGGGCCAGACTCGTCCTGTGGGTCCAGGTCGAGATGAGCAGGCCCAGCGAAAAGAGGGCCGAGAGGTAGAGGACCGAGAGCGCGAGCAGGGAGAGGATCCGAGCCAGATTCCCGGCCTCGAAGAGAGGAAAACCGTCGAGAAGAAGAAGCAGGGCCCCGAGGAGCGTGCTGACCGCGAACGGGATC
This sequence comes from uncultured Eubacteriales bacterium, assembly GCA_964652895.1. Lineage (GTDB taxonomy): Bacteria > Acidobacteriota > Aminicenantia > Aminicenantales > Saccharicenantaceae > RBG-16-66-30. The sequence continues at coordinate 8,253 of CAZZCH010000021.1, read as the reverse complement.
AGGAGTACGCTGAAGCCGCCGAGGAATTTGGCCGCGATCACGGTGCTCCGTTTCACCGGATTCGCCAGGATGAGCTTCAGCGTCCCCGCCTCCTTTTCGCCGCTCGCCAGGGTCCCCGCGTAGAGGACGGCGAAGAGACCGAGGAGGAAGCTCGTGATGACGACGAAATCGAGTTTCCCATTGATGTTGCTCAGGACCTCGTTCTGGGCCTGGGTCCCCCGGGCGTCCGTCGAGAACTTGGCGAAGGCGACGGACTTGGGAAGAATGCTCTCGAGCCCGATGCCGAACGTGCTCAGGACGCTCGGCTCGCGATAGACGGTCGTGGTCGCCTTGGCTTCCTTCTGAGCCGCGTCGTATTCATGAAAGGCGCTCTCGAAGCTCGCGTAGTTGAGGAGCAGGCTGGCCGGCACCAGCCCCAGGCAGAGCAGGGAGACGATCAGGAACTTGGGACTGAGGATCTGGTCGAGAAGTTCTTTTTTGAAGACCGTTCGGAACATGACTTCCTCCGACCCCTATCGGACGTCGTATTTGATGAAACGAACATAGGCCGCCGCGAAAGGGACGACGAGCCAGAAGAGGAGCGACAGCAGGCTCTTCCAGTTCGCCCGGAACACGTCGGCGAGGGACGCCGGTGCGATCGTGAACTGGGGCAGGGTCTTGAAATCCACCGGCTGGGACGAGAAACCCAGCGACATCACGCCGCCGGCATGGATCATGAGGGTCCGCTTGACCTTGCTGAATAGGGCGCCGTCGAGGGCCCGGACATGGGCTTGAACGGCCTCGGTGTATTTTGTCCGCTCGAGCTCGCCCGTGCCGCAGACGTCGGCGACGAAGCGGGCGAAGGCCGCGCTCGGCGAGATGAGCGACAGGCTGACCGCAAGGTTCTGCTGGCGCCGCTTTTGTTGCCGGTACGTCTCGTCGATCGCGCCGAGCTGCTGGGCCTTCCGTTCCTTGGCGCTCTGCTCGATCCTGGCCCTGACGGCGTCCCACCTTTTCTGCTCCGGCGACTCCGCGTCGTCGGCCGTCCCTTTGGGCGCCGACCCGAAGATGAGGTCGCTTTGCCGGCCCAGCTCCCGGGCCGTGTCCATACCGAGGGAGCCGGCCAGAAGGGACTTTTCGAGGGAGACCTGGGTCTCCGTCCGGACCGGATAGACCAGTGCGGCGACCATGTCGCTGAGCTTGGGCATGATCAACTGGAAGAACGCCCAGATGAGCAGGATGGCCACGAGCGCCGTCCGCGTTTTCGAAAAGCTCGCGGATATCATCGTGCCCAGGATGAAGTAGGCCAGAAGGAACACCGAGGCCGCTAAAAAGACGATGAGGATCTTCGCCGGCGTATCTCCGCCGAAGACCGGGAACCCCCCGAGGACGAGGAGAAGGAGGCCGACGAGGAAGGCCCCGGCGAAGGGCGCCCACAACGCCGCGTACCCGCCGGCGACCTTGCCCGCGAGGATCGTGTCCCGCGGCAGGCGGTTTGACAGCATGGCCCGCAGGGTCCCGGCCTCTTTCTCTCCGGCGATGACGTCCGAGGCGAAAAGGAGCCCGACCAGGCTGAGGACCATCTGAACGAGGAAGACGAAATCGATCTTCCCCTGGACGGAGAGGATGGATTCCTCGCTGCTCGAGGATTCGCCGGGCTTGGTCCCCTCCTGGGTGAACTCATAATAGCGGGGCAGGGTCCCTTCGAAGCCCCGAGTAAAGACGGACAGGAGGGCCGGTCGGCGGAATCCCTTGATGGCTACCGTGCCGGCCATGACGTCCTGGATCTTGAGGGACGACGCGGCCTCGGAGGCCAGCCGGACTTGCTCGTCGTAGTCCCGGACCCTTTTCGCATAGTCGAGTTGATTGACGTACATCCCCAGGGGGATGAGGACCATGGCGATCAGCCCGAAAAGGGGGAACCGATAGCTGAGGATATTCTCCAGGAGCTCTTTCTTGACGATCGTTTTCCACATGGGCGCCTCGCTCCTACCTCCGCGTCAGCTTGATGCCGAAGACGACGATGCCGACGAGCAGGCCGACGAGGAGAAGCACCAGGGCCCCGATGCCGAGGACGTTGGCCTTCGACGAGATGTGGATGCGGACGATCTTGTCCTCCGACTCGACGCGACGGTTGTCGGCGACTGCGTCGGTCCGGATCTTCGGCTCGTAGTCGCCGACCGACACCCCGTCCGGGGGCAGGAACTTGATGCTGACGACTTCGTCCTTGTTCTGCTCCAGGGTCGCGAGGAGGTCCGGCTTGATCTCGACCCGCCAATTGAGCGGCAGGTCGCAGAAGACGCGGACATTGTTGAGTTTGCGCGTACCCGTGTTACGAATCGTGACATCCATGCTGATATTGTCGCCCGCCTTGATCTCGTGGTAGAGGTTGACGGCCTGGACTTCGACCTTGGGCACGCCGCGCGGAATGAGCTCGAGCTTGGCCGAACCGGCTTTCAGGGCTTCGATCTCCTTGGGGCCGATCACGGATCCGGCCGCCTCGAGCTCGCGAACCTTCTGCGTCTGGTCGCTGTCGAGGGCCAGGACGAAAAACTCGAGGGGCTTGTCGAGAACGACCCGGTCGTCCGGGTTCTTGGGGAGGTAGAGCTTGAGCTGGAGCTTGAGGTTGGTGACGCCCTCGCTGAACTTGATCTGGGAAAGACGGGCGCTCGTTGTCGGGTCGCTGAACTCGTAGGTGATCTGCTGAGGCAGGTTGACGGCCTCGAGCTTGAAGACGTTGGCCTCCCCGGTGAACTTCTCGAGCGATAGGTCGTAGGTCGCCGTGCTCTCGAGGTCGGCCTCCTGGGAGAATTGGGCGGAGTTGACGGTGACCATGTTGGCGCTGACGCCCTTCTGAAGGTACACGGATGTCGTCTCGGTTTTTCCCGAGTAGGAGATGTTGATGTCCAAGTTCTCGACGTCCTTGAGGAGCTGGAAGGTGACCTCGCGCTCCGTCTCGATGGGCATTGAGGCGACGGACTTCTCGTAGGGGTCGGAGATGATCTTGCCCTCTGTCGATAGCGAGACGTAGACGTCCTTGATCTCCTTCATGAAGTCGAGCGGGAAGAGGTCCTCGGCGCTGATCTTGAGGTTGGCCAGCTCCTTGAGCTCCTTGGAGGCGTAGCGCAAAGCCACCCGGACGAATTTCTTGCCGCTTCCGTCCTGGAACTTGACCGCGCTGGCCACCGAGATCCGGGCTTCGCTGCCCATGAAGCTGATCAGGGCCTGCTGATAATCGACCTGGGCCTGGAGGTAGGCCGTTTGCCGCTGGGAGAAATCGGCCTCGGAGGCCAAGCCTTCCTCCTTGAGTTTCAGGTACCGGTCGAAATCGGCCCTTTTCAGGTCGAGTGAGAGCTGCGCGCTCTTCAGGCGGAGGAGCTTCATGCTTTGGGAATCCTGGGTTTGGGCGGGGAGTAACAGGACGAGAAGAAGTATCGCGGTCAGAATGAGGACGAGTTTATGGAATTTCATGGTCTTGCCTCCATCGGTTTCGTCCAGGATATTGCAAGGATAATGCCAAGTTCAGTTCTCGGTGAGCGGCGCTCGACGGCGTTACCTTGTTTACCCACATCAGGGGAGATCATTACCCATTTTGCCCGCTAACCGGCCTTTTTTACTTTCGCCGGTGTTTGCTGTATCCTCGTAGGCTAGGAACCGCATCATGACGAGCCTGTGGAGCCGGGCCCGCGGAATTTTCGGCGGGAAGCGCCGGGGAATCCACGCCCGAACGATTTTCCGGGAGTTCGCCGAGAGCCTCAACCTGATCGAGGATTTCGAGCAGATCGTCCTGAACCTGCTCGGAACGATCAAAGAAGCGATCGCTGTGGACCGGCTGGTGTTTTTCATCTATGACAGCGATCTCGGGCAGTTCCGTGTCGGGGCCGCTTCCGGCTATCCTTCGGCCGACCTCCGCGGGCTCGTCCTCTCGGGCCAGGACCATTTGGCCAAGTGGCTCAAGGTCAATAAGACCTTCCTCGATGTCCGGAGAAAGCCCGGCGTCTTCGGCTTTCTGGGAGAGAACGAAAAGGCGGTGTTCAGCCGCCTTGGCTTCCTCCTCTGCTATCCGATCCTGTCCATGAACCGGCTGATCGGCATCCTCTGCGCCGGGCCGAAGGGGGACGGCGGGCCCTACTCCGCCGAAGAGACGGCCTTCATCGATTCGCTCACGCCCCAGGCCGGGATCGCCCTCGAAAACGCGCTACTCTACAAGGAGCAGAGGGAGCGCTTCCGCCGCATGCTCCGGGCCGACCGGCTGGCCACGATCGGCGAGCTCGCCGCCGGGGCCGCCCACGAGATCCGGAACCCGTTGACGTCCATCAAGTCCTCCCTCCAGTACCTGGAGTCCCGCTGCCGCGAGGAGACCGAGAAAAGGCTCCTCGGCGTCGCCCTCCGGGAGACCGACCGGATCGACGAGATCCTGACTGCGCTCCTCTCGTTCTCCCGTCCCTCGGAGATCCACAAGGAACCCTGCGACCTCGTCGCGCTCCTCGAGGAGAGCGTGGCCCTTGTCTCGATCCAGGCCCGGGCCAAGGGCGTCGAGGTCAGGACGTCGTTCCCCGCGGCGCCGGTCATCGTCAATGCCGACAGGTCCCAGGTCAAGCAGGTCTTCCTCAACGTCTTCCTCAACGCCGTCCAGGCCATGGACGGCGGCGGGACGCTCAGCGTCGAAGACATCGTCCTCGAAAACGGGAAGACCATCCTCCGCGTCTCCGACACGGGACCGGGCATTTCCGACGAGGATCTGGACAAGGTCTTTGATCCTTTCTTCACGACCAAGAAGGGCGGCACGGGGCTGGGCCTGTCGATCTGCTACACCATCGTCAAGGCGCACGGCGGAGAGATCGAACTCCGCAGCCGCCTCGGGGAGGGGACGACGGTTCTCGTCACCCTGCCCGTGAGTTGAGGAGGCCGTTCATGGTTCCCCGAATCCTGGTCATCGACGATGCGAAGAGCATCCGCGAGGTCTTCTCCGTCCTGCTGAGCGACCACGGCTTCCAAGTGGCCGCCGTCGAGAACGGCCGCCAGGGTCTCGAGAAAGCCCGCCTCTTCGAGCCCGACGTCGTCCTGCTGGATATGAACCTCCCGGACGTTCCCGGGCTCGAGGTCCTGGCCGGACTCCGCGAGCTCAAGCCCGGCCCGGAGATCATCATCATCACGGCCTTCGGGACCATCCGCAACGCCGTCGAGGCCACCAAGCTCGGCGCCTACGCCTACCTGGAGAAACCCATCGACAACGACGAGCTCCTGCTCAACGTCTCCCGCATTCTGGAGATCCAAAACCTGCGCCGCCAGGTCGAGACGCTGCGTTCGGAGCTGACTTCGCGATACCGGTTTTCGAACATCGTCGGGACATCGGGCCGGATGAACTCCGTTTTCCAGCTCATGGAGAAGATGAGCCGCGTCGACGGCACCGTCCTCGTCAGCGGCGAGAGCGGCACGGGCAAGGAGCTCGTCGCCCGGGCCATCCACTTCGCCAGCCCGCGCAAGGACGGGCCCTTCGTCATCGTCAACTGCGGGGCCGTGCCCCGCGACCTTATCGAAAGCGAGTTCTTCGGCCATGTCAAGGGGGCCTTCACCGACGCCCGGTCCGACAAGACGGGCAAGTTCGAGCTGGCCCACACGGGCACGATCTTCCTCGACGAGGTCGGCGAACTCTCCCAGGACGCCCAGGTCAAGCTCCTCCGGGCCCTCGGGGAACGGGAGATCGTACGGGTCGGCGGGACGAAGACCGTCCCCGTCGACGTCCGGGTCATCGCGGCCACCAACAAGGACCTCGAGGCGGAGGTCGCGGGAGGGAACTTCCGGGAGGATCTCTATTTCCGGCTGGCCGTCCTGTCCCTCCGGCTGCCCCCGCTCCGGGAGAGAACGGAGGACATCCCGCTTCTCGTCGAGCACTTCGTCCACAAGTATGCCCGGGAGCTCGATAAGAACGTCCTCGCCTTCGCCCCCGCCGCCTTGACCCGCTTGGCGGGCTACGGCTGGCCGGGAAATGTCCGGGAACTCGAGAACGTCGTCTACGAAGCCATGGTCATGGCCGAGGGCGAGTGGGTGACCGAAACGGCCCTCCCGGCCCGGCTCAGGCTCACGCACTCCGTCCAGGAGAACGGCCGGCCGCCGGGCCCGGGGCCGACCGTATCCCTTCGGGAGGAGGTTCAATGTGTCGCCGAAAGGCGCGAAAACGAGCTCATTCTCGAGGCGCTCCGTCAGGCGGGCGGGAGCCGAACCCGGGCGGCCCGGGCCCTGGGAGTCAGCCGCAAGACTCTATTCAATAAGATGACGGCCCTCGGGATCCGGTGGCCGGAATGAACGAAAAGCCCCCCGGGTCCGTATTATATTCCTATGGCCTGCCACTCTGGCATCATTCTTGCATATGATGACTCTTTGAAGAGACCCTATTTATCGGAGGACGGACATGAATAGAAAACAGATCGTCACCTCATTCCTCGTCCTGGCCCTTCTCGGCGGCTTCGCCATCGGCCAGGAGAAGAAAGACGTTTCCCTGACCCTCGAGGATTCGATCGTTCAGGCCCTGAAGAACAACCTCAACGTGGCCGTCGAGGTGCTCACCCCCGAGCTGGCCTCGGCCTCGGTTTCGCGGGCCCGGCAATTTTTTATGCCGACATTCCAGATCGACTTGACCGGCAACCGTTACGAACAGCTCTCCTCCGGGCCCCTCGAGGCGGCCGGTACCTACATCAACAAGAGCACGGGCTCCACGGCCACCATAAACCAGCAAATCCCCTTCGGAGGGCGGCTAACCGCGTCCCTGAGCTACGATTACTCGAAGAGCAATCAGCTCTTCCAAAGCTACAATCCCTCCTACCAGAGCCGGCTGAACCTCGTCCTGACCCAGCCCCTGCTCAAGAACTTCGGCTGGGCCGTCAGCCGGAGGGAGATCATCGTGGCCTTGAACTCGCTCGATATTTCCCGGAGCCAGTTCAAGACCGTTCTCGTCAATCTGGTCTACTCCGTCGAAACGGCCTACTGGAACCTCGTCTACACCGTCGAAAACCTAAAGACCCTGCAGCAGGCCCTCGAGAGCGGGAAGGACCTCCTGGCCAAGACCAGGAAGGAAGTCGAAGTCGGGCAGAAGGCGCCGATCGAGGTCCTCAACGCCGAAGCCACCGTGGCCCGGCGGGAGGCCGATATTCTCCAGGCCGAAGCCATGGTCAGACGCAGTCAGGACCAATTGAAGACCCTCCTCAATCAGGGCGGGGATCCTGCGGCCAAGGGCCAGAACCTCCGCCCCGCCGACACGCCCGGCTTCAAACCGTTCACGATAACCCTCGACGAGGCCTTCGAACAGGCGATGGCCCGGCGGCCGGACATCGAGGTGGCGAAATCAACGATCGAGACCAAGCAGATCAATTTCCGCTTCGCCAAGAACCAGCGCCTGCCCCAGCTCGACCTCCAGCTGGTCAAGACGAGCCCTGGCCTCTCCGGTCAGAAGTTCCTCTACGACCCTGACAATCCCTTTCTGCCGCCCACGCCCGGGGACCCCGGCAGCGCCGGCGAGGCGTTCCGCAATGCGTTCAAGTTCCTGTACAACAACTGGACGGCCGGGCTGACCCTGACCATCCCCTTCGGGGACGTTGTCAGCGGCGCCAACTACACCTATGCCAAGCTCGATCTCGAGCAGACCCAGGCCCGCCTCAAGAACCAGGAGCAGCAGATCTACCTCGAGGTCAGCGATGCCGTTCTGACCCTCGAAACCGCGGCCAAGAGCGTCGAGGCCTACCGCATCGCCCGCGAGCTCGCCGAGAGGCAGCTCGAGGCCGAGATGAAGAAGCTTGCCGTCGGGATGTCGACGAACTATTTCGTCCTCACGTACCAGGACGCCCTGGCCAGCGCCCGGTCGGCCGAGCTCAGGGCCCTCGTCGATTACAACGTGGCCGTGGCCAATATCGCCAAGGTGACCGGCTCGACCCTCGAGACCCGCAACATCACCTTTTAATATTTATTTTCGCTGTGCTAAGATGACCCGGTGAATATCTCCGCGGTCATTTCCACACGGCGGCGGGAAACGCTTTGAGCCTCTTCCTCGTCGACGCCGGCCGCGAATGGCGCGAGAGCCAGCGGCAGGTCCTCTGCCTGACCCGCGAACTCCGTAAAAAGAGCTATGAGGTTCACCTCGTCCTCGAACCCGGCGGCGCCCTTCACCAAAAAGCGGAGGACGAGGGCTTTTCCGTGCTCCCCCTGCGCATGCGCGGCCGGATGAGATGGGTCGTCCGGCGGAGCTTGGTCCGGGCCATGAAGGCCCGCCGATGCCGTTTG
>CAZZCH010000020.1:0-46254 GCA_964652895.1 uncultured Eubacteriales bacterium | reverse complement strand
GCCGAGTCCGGCGCGCTGACCGGCGTGAAAAATCACCGCAGCGAACGAAGATGATTCCCGAGGCCCCTACGCGGCCGACGGAAAGGCGTTACGAGCATCGCCCTCCAGTTGCCTGGGCGGCTGTTTTGTAAGAAAATGGGGCTGGAAATGGAACTTTCCTCCATCCGACTCCGTCAACCAGGGTGAATTGAGTGGAATTGAACGAAGTCATCAGGGAATGCCTGGCCGGGAGCCAGGGAGCTTGGGAAACTCTGGTGAACAAGTTCGCAGGGAGGATCTTTAACATGGCCTATCAGTTCTGCGGGAGCCGGCAGGAAGCCGAGGACAGGACCCAAGAGGTCTTCCTCAAACTTCACGGCGCCCTGCCGAAATACGACTCCGGCAAGAACTTCACGGCCTGGCTGATCACCCTGACCAAGAACCACCTCATCGACGAGTACCGCCGGACCAAGTGGGAAAAGACGCAAAGGGACGAGTTCGACGACCGCGTCCTGGCCCAGCCGGCCGATCACGGCCCCGAAACGAGCCTCGTCGAGAAGGAGACCAAGGCCCTCGTTTGGGAGGGCCTCAACCGGTTGTCGGCGGATATGCGGATGGTCATCATCCTGAGGGACCTGCAGGGCAAGAGCTACGAAGAGGTCGCCGAGATCCTCAGCCTGCCCCTGGGCACGGTCAAATCGCGCGTCAACAGGGCGCGGATCCAACTGGCCGAGGTCCTGAAGGAATACCGAGGAGGGACCGCATGACCTGCCAACGGATCGAAGAGCTTCTATCCGCCTATCTCGAGGGCGCGCTGGCCGCCGAGGAGAAAGCGGAGGTGGACGGCCACCTCGCCGCCTGCCCGGAGTGCACCGCGCTCCTCGCTATGATGAAGGACATGGCGGAAGCCATGGCCGCCTTCCCCGAAGCCGCACCCTCGCCGGCCCTGCTCTCGAGCCTCTACGCCATCCCGGCCGCGGCGAGGGAGAAAAAGAGCTTTTTCCGGCCGGTCTTCGATTTCCTGACACGTCCCGTCCTCCAGCCTGTCTTCGCCGCTTTCACCGTCCTGTTCATCGCCGTTTCGTTCGTCCTCTTCCATCCGGGAGGCCGGGGGATCCGGAAGCAGTTCGACCTGACGTTCCACCGCGGCATCGGCACGGTCGAAAAGCTCTATGCCGGGGCCGGGTCGCTCAAATCCGAAGTCGGATCGTTCGCCGGCAACGTCGTCAAGTCCATCAAAACCCTCGACCTCCTGAAGGGCGGCGAGGGAATCTAATAAAGCCAACGGAGGTAACATCCATGGAAGAGAAAGTCGTCATCCAGCAGCGGCCCCCGAAGTCTCCGGCAGCGGCGGCCATCCTGTCGATCTTCTTTCCGTGCGGGATCGGCGCCCTTTATAATGGGCAGAAGAACAAAGCCCTTATTCAACTCCTCATCCCATTCGGGCTGATCTATGCGCTCGCGAGAGGTGGGAACGGAGTTGTGTTCGGGCTATCGCTCGGGATCTTCTACTTCTATCAAATCTTCGACAATGTCCAAGCAGCCCGCGCGATTAACGATGCGGCTATTGGGATCAAGCCGGCAACCGCGGCCGGCCAGGGACTCCCCGAGCTCGTGCCTTCGGGCTCGATCTTTTGGGGCCTTTTCCTCATCATCCTCGGCGTCATGCTCATCCTGGCCAACTTCGAGATCATTCTCTACGAAGACCTGTTCCGCTTCTGGCCGGCGGTCGTCATCGCCATCGGGCTCAAACTCGTCGCCGAGTCCGTGGCCAAGTCCAAGAAAGACAATTAACGGAGGTCCACCATGGCAAGGCAAAAACACCGCGATTCGCTCATCTGGGGCATCATCCTCATCGTCCTCGGCGGGATCTTCCTCCTCGAGCAGTTCCACATCGACGTCTGGGACCAGGTCTGGCGGTTCTGGCCCGTCATCCTGATCGTCTGGGGCGCCAACAAGCTCTATCTCGGGCTCAAGGAGAGGAGCGAGCGCTCCGAGACGCCGGCCCGGGACAAAGACCATGAAATTTAGGGAAGTCCTCCTCGTCGTCGTCCTGATCCTGGCCGGACTGGTCGTCTACCAGGTCCAGACGGGGCACTGGAGCCTCGACTTCAACTGGGACGACGAGTTCGGCTTCGCCGGCAGAGAATACGCCGCCGAGGAGACGCGCACGATCGAGGCTCCCCTGCCCGCGGCGATCGAGATCACCAACAGCCATGGCTGGGTGGAAGTGCGCGGCGGCGACCAGGCGGATATCCAGCTGACGTTCAAGGAGGTCGTCTGGCGCAAGACGGAGGAGGAAGCGAAGGACATCGCAGGCCGAATCAAGTACAGCCTGACCGCGGCCGGGGACAAGCTGACGCTCGCCACCAACCGGGACGAGTTCCGCAAGAAGAACTTCGAAACGGGATTCATCCTGACCGTCCCCCGGACGATGACCGTCCGGATCACCAACAGCTACGGCGTCGTCCGCGTCGAGGGGGTCAAGGAAGCGGCGGTCGACAACCGCCACGGCGAGCTCTACGTATCGGAGATTCAAGGGCCGTGCACGCTCGAGACGAGCTACGAGGACCTCGAGGCCCAGAAGATCCAGGGCGACTGCCGGATCACGAACAGCCACGGGGACGTCAGGGCCAATGCGGTCACCGGCGACCTGTGGGTCGAGACGAGCTACGCCCGGGTGCGGGTCGAGGACGCCGGTGGAGAGGCGGACATCCGCGGCTCCCACATCAGCGTCGATGCGCGTCGCATCCAGGGGGCCGTCCAGGTCGAAACGTCCTACGAGAAGGTCTCCCTCGCCGACGTCGGCCCGGCCACGGTCCGGGCGCACCACACGGCCGTCGTGGCGGAAAACGTTCGAGGAGACCTGGATGTCAGCACGACCTATGAGCCCGTCCAGGCCACTCATGTCCAGGGCGATTTCCTAGTCTCCGCCAAAAACTCCGACGTTTCGGCGACCGGCGTCGAGGGCGATCGAATAACGATTGCCACTTCCTATGAAAACGTCATCCTGGACGATTTTTCGGCCGAGGTCACCGTCGTTCTCCGCAACGGCAACATCGTCCTTAAGCCCCGGGACCTGAAGCACGGCATGGATATCCACAACGAGTACGGGACGATCCACCTGGCCTGGCCGGCCGGCGAGACGCCGCGTCTCGAGGCTCGATCGAAGGGCGGGGAGGTCGAGTGGGGCCTTTCGGAAAAGCCCGACATCGAGCAGTCCAACGGCGTATCCCTCATCAAGGCCTTTACGGCCAACTCGGGCGGTCCGCTGATCTACCTGTCCACGACCTACGAGAATATCCGCATCGAGGTGGCCAGCCGCAAGTTCTAGTAAGGGATAGATAACGCCCCATGGCCGGTTCCCTGCGGGAACCGGCTATTTCTTTATTTTAGACGATATCGGCGAAACCGTCGGCGGCGATGAATGTCCCCCTGAAGACCCCCGTAGCGGAGGGGGACCCGCCGAAGGCGGGGGAACCGCCGGGACAGGTTCCCGGGGGGCCGGGGGGAGAAGGGGGACTTCATCGCCGTAAGCCGACGGTTGATGCCGATATCAACCGCGCTTGGTCTTGCAGAGACGGATGCGAGGGGCGATAACGCCGTTGACCTTGATGTTGAAGTAGGAGATCAGGTTGGTCACGTCCTTCTTGTATTTCGTGACGTAGCGCACGAAGTCGGAGCGCTCCTTGAATCGGAGGAGGCTTTCGAACTCGGCGATCGTGTCGTGGAGCTCGATGACGTAGTGGTTGATCGTCCGGTACTGGGCGTTGATGTCGATGAGGTCCTTGCCGGAAAGCTTGGCAAAATCGAGGAGCGGCGGGAGGCTTTGGAGGACCAGCAGGCCCTCGTTATGGAGCTCGTTGACCGAATCGCCGATCTCCTGGAAGTAGGACGCGAAGTCCTGGGCCTTTTTCAGCTTGGCCCCGGCCCGTTCGGACAATCTCAAGAACTGGGCCTTGAGGGAAAGGATCGAATCCTTGACGCCGAAGTACTTCCGGTTGGGGCTGTACAAGTCGATGAAGTCCCGCCCGATGTAGATCTTGTCCTCGTAGCGGGTCAGGAGCTCAAGGGGTGAGTGGGTGTAGAACTTGATCTCGAAGCGCCGGCCCTCGGAATCCCTCTCCCGGAGGCGGGCTAGGACGAGGCCGTTGTTCTGCTCGATGAAGTAGCTGCTGATGTCGATGAGCACCGAGTAGATGGCCAGGTTCTGGACGATGGCCTCCTTGAGGTAGTCCAGGAGGGCCTCCTTCCGGGTGATGAATTCGGTGATAGCCTCGTCGGCCGTCGGATTGAGGACGGAGAAGCTCGGCGAGAGGAGGTAAAGGACGGGGCCGCGGCCGAGCTCGAGGTGCAGGTTCTTGGAGACGCTCTGGTAAAGATCGTCAAGCAGCAGGGGTTTGAGGTGCGGAAGGCCGGCCGGGTCCAGCTTAGAGAGTTCTTCCACTTCGTTCATGGCGTCGACCTCGTTTCTGGCCCGAGTGTAACACCCGGTTCGAAGAAAAGTCAACGGGCGGCGGCTCCCCCTCGGTGGTAAGTCCAGTCGTCGGAGGCGTATTTCGAGGCCTGGAGGGCGCGGACGGCCTCTTGATCGGCGGGGTTCAGGGCGAAACGCTCGAAAGAGACGCCGAAGAAATCGGCAAATCCCTGGACGAGTGGCCCGACAGCCCCGTCGAAATCCACGGGCCGGCCGAGCGCCTCGGAGAGGGAGGTCATGCCCGCGTCCTCCTCCGATTCGCCGGGCCTGGACACGGCGGCCAGGAGGGCTTCGTCCTTCTCCAGGGGGATGGAGCCGTGCTGGAGGAAGAGCGCCCCGGTCCTTTTCTGGGCGCTGCCGACGATCTTCTTGCCGCCGATCTCGATCTCGTCTCGGGCCGGGAAGGCGAAGCAGGGCATGGTCCCCTTGATGTAAGACTGCGGGGAGGTCTCGGCCAGGCGGGCCGAGAGGCCCATGATCCCGAGTCCTTTCAGGAGGGCCCGGGAGATGAGCTGATACGAGTCGCGGAGGGTAGCGGTAAAGGCCTCCGTGTCGGACGAGGCCACGGCATACGTCACTTCCCGGTCGTGGAGGACGAGTTTGCCGCCGGTCATGCGCCGGACGATGTCGATGCCGTGGGACGCGCAGAAAGCCGCGTCGACGACCCGGCTCGCGTCCTGGGAATAGCCCAGGGACGCGGTCGGCCTCTCCCATTGGTAGAATCGAAGGAACGTGCGCCGGGACTTTTCGGCTTGGCGGAAGAGGAACTCGTCGACGGCCATGTTCCAGGAACCGGGAAGGGGGGCGGATTCAACGATCAGTTGCCAGATTCTCATGGGCGGAAAAAAATGGAGCGGGCAATGGGACTCGAACCCACAACACCCGGCTTGGGAAGCCGGTACTCTACCATTGAGCTATGCCCGCTCACAACGCCCTAGAATTCTAACACAATCCTCAGACAAGTCAACGCGGCATGACTAGAAGACGAACAGGTGGGGATTTTCAAGAAGGGGTCAAACTTACCTTTTACACTTTTCGGGCCAAGAAGGGTGTAAAAGGTACGTTTGACCCCCTCTGAAAAGACCAACGCCTTTATCCGCCCCGCCGCTTCGTTGACAGACCCGGCGGCCGACAATATAATCCGCATGAGAACGCCCGGTAGGGAGAGCCCAAGATGTCCAAAGAAATCCCGGATCCACCGCAGCCCCAAAGCCCCGAAAGGCCCCATTTTCCGGGAGTCACCCGGCTGGGCTCGACGATCGTCCTCAACGGCGAGGTCGAGGCCCACGAGGACATGCTCGTCGAGGGCCGTATTCAGGGGAAGATCACGCTTCCATCGGGCACCCTGACCGTGGCCAAGGGCGCCCAGGTCGAAGCCGACGTCCGCGTCCGGGCCCTCGTCCTCCACGGCGAGCTCAGGGGTACCGTCAGGGCGGCCGAAAAAGCGGTCATTTCCGAGACGGCCGAGATGAACGGCGACGTGATCTCGCCCCGGATCACCATCGCCAACGGCGCGCGTTTCTCCGGCGGCATCCGCATGAAGGAGTGAAGAAGGGGTCCCGTTTTCTTGAAATGAGAGCCTTTGAACTGCATTCCGACTTCACACCCAAAGGCGACCAGGTCCAGGCCATCGCTCGCCTCGCCGAAGGGCTGGAGTCCGGCGCCCGTCACCAAGTCCTGAAGGGCGTGACCGGCTCCGGCAAGACCTTCACCATAGCCAACATCATCGAGCGGGCCAACCGCCCCGTCCTGGTCATCTCCCACAACAAGACGCTGGCCGCCCAGCTCTACCAGGAGTTCCGCCGCTTCTTTCCGAAGAACGCCGTCGAGTACTTTGTCAGCTACTACGACTACTATCAACCCGAGGCCTTCATCCCCTCGTCGAACACCTACATCGCCAAGGAGGCGACGATCAACGACGAGATCGACCGCCTCCGGCTCTGCGCCACGAACTCGCTTTTCGCCCGCCGCGACGTCATCATCGTCGCCTCGGTCTCGTGCATCTACGGCATCGGCGCCCCCGAGACCTACTACTCCATGAGCTTCGCCTTGAGCGTCGGCGAAGCCTTCGGCCGCAAGGCGCTCCTCGAAAAGCTCGTCTCCGTCCAGTACGAGCGCGAGGAAGGCGAATTCAAGCGGGGGACCTTCCGCGTCCGAGGCGACATCGTCGAGATCTTCCCGAGCTACGAGGATTCGGCCTACAGGATCGAGCTCGAGGACGGCCGGATCCAGGCGATCTCGGCCGTGGACCCGCTCCTCGGCAACGTGCGGGGGAGCCTCGAAACCGTGATGATCCATCCCCGGACCTTTTTTTCGACTCCCGCCGACACCCTCAAGTCGGCGGCCGCCGGCATCGAAGCGGAGCTCGTCGAACAGGTCGCTCGCTTCCGGCAGATCGGCCAGGCCGTCGAGGCCGAGCGCATCGAGGAGCGGACGCTCTACGACCTGGAGATGCTGCGCGACTTCGGCTACTGCCCCGGCATCGAGAACTACTCCCGCCACCTGACCGGCCGCGCGCCCGGCGAGCCGCCCTTCACCCTGCTCGACTACTTCCCCAAGGATTTTCTGACCATCATCGACGAGTCCCACGTCACCGTGCCCCAGATCGGCGGCATGTACGCGGGCGACCGCTCGAGGAAGTCGACCCTCGTCGACTACGGCTTCCGTCTGCCCTCGGCCCTCGACAACCGGCCGCTCAACTTCGATGAGTTCGAAAATCTCGTCGGCCAGACCCTCTACGTCTCGGCGACGCCGGGGATCTACGAGCTGAAGAAGTCGCCCGGCCGGGTGGTCGAACAGATCATACGCCCGACGGGCCTGACCGACCCGGAGCTCGAGATCCGGCCCATCCGAGGCCAGGTCGACGACCTCATGGCCGAGATCCGGGCCCGGGCCGCCCGGAACGAACGCGTCCTCGTCACGACGCTGACGAAAAAAATGGCCGAGGACCTGGCCCGCCACTACCATGAGCTCGGCTTGCGCGTCCGCTACCTCCACTCGGAGATCGAAACGCTCGACCGGGTCAACGTCCTCCGCGACCTGCGCAAGGGCGCGTTCGACGCCCTCATCGGCATCAACCTCCTGCGCGAGGGCCTGGACCTGCCCGAGGTCTCCCTCGTGGCCATCCTCGACGCCGACAAGGAGGGCTTCCTGAGGTCCTCGACGGCGCTCATCCAGACCTTCGGCCGGGCCGCCCGCAACGTCGCCGGCAGGGCCATCCTCTACGCCGACGCCGTGACCGTTTCGATGAAGGGCGCCATCGAGGAGACGGGGCGCCGCCGCAAGATCCAGCAGGACTACAACGCCGCGAACGGCATCACCCCGCAATCGATCGTCAAGGGCATCGACGAGGTCCTGACGTCGGTCTACGAACGCGATTACCTCGATTACACCAAAATCTCCGAGGACAAGGACATCTACCTCTCGCCGCATAGGCGCAAGAAGCGCATGGACGAGCTGGCCAAGCTCATGAAGGAGGCCTCGGCCGCACTCGAGTTCGAGAAGGCCGCCGCCTACCGCGACGAGCTGGTCAAGCTCAAGAAGCGCGAGCTCGAGCTTGGTTTCTAGGCGTCACATGGCGGGCACCGACGAACTCAAGGTCAGGGCGGCCGAACTCCCGGCCAAGCCCGGCATCTACTTCTTCAAGAACGCCTCGGGCGAGGTCGTCTACATCGGCAAGGCCCGCTCTCTCCGCGACCGCGTCCGCTCCTACTTCCTGCCCAACCCCGACTTCAAGGTCCGGAACATCCTCCGCGAGACGACCGACATCGACTTCATCCTGACCGGCTCCGAGAAGGAGGCCGCCTTCCTCGAGAACAACTACGTCCAGCAACATCAGCCGCGCTTCAACCTCCGGCTCAAGGACGACAAGAGCTTCCCCTACCTCAAGGTGACGACCGGCGAAACGTACCCGGGAGTCTATTTCAGCCGGTCCGTCGAGGACGACGGGTCGCGCTTCTTCGGTCCCTTCAGCCCGGCCCACCGGGCCCGCTCCTCCATCCACCTCGTCAACAAGCACTTCCTCGTCCGCGGCTGCGAGGAGGCGATCTTCCGGAACAGGAAACGGCCCTGTCTTGAATACGAACTCAAGCTGTGTTCGGCGCCTTGCGTCAAGTACATTTCCGAGCAGGATTACCGGGGAAACGTGGAAAACGCCTGCCTCTTCCTCGAGGGGCGCATGCCCGAGCTGGCCCGGACGCTGAAGCAAAAAATGGAGCGCGCGGCCGGAGAGGAGAAGTTCGAGGAGGCGGCCCGCTGGCGCGACCTCCTGCGCACGATCGAGGATTACAGGGACCGGCCCGGGACGATCTCCGTGGCCCTGGAGGACCAGGACGTGGTCGGCCTGGCCCGCGAAGGAGAACGGGCGGCTTCCTACGTTTTCTTCATGCGCAAGGGCAAGATCCGGAATTCGGCGGCGCGGCTCGTCGACGTCCCGGCGGACGTTCCGGACGCGGATGTCATGGGCGATTTCCTGGCCGTCTTCTACAGGGATCACGAAGCCCCGCCCCGGCTGCTCCTCCCTTTCCGGCCGGCCGCGAGGACGGGGCTCCAGTCGCTCCTCGGCTGGGCCAAGGTCCGCGTCCTTGTCCCGCGCGGCGGCAAGAACCGCAAGCTCGTCGAAATGGCCTTCCGCAACGCCGAATCCTGCCTCCGCGAACAGACGAAAGCCATCCGTCCGCTCGAAGAGCTGAAAACGGTCCTGAGCCTGCCCGGATTGCCGCGCTGGATCGAGGGTTTCGACATCTCCAATACGGGCGGCGAGGAATCGGTCGGATCCCTCATCGTTTTCAGGGAGGGCCGGCCGGACAAGGACAGCTACAGGAAATTTCTCATCCGGACGGTCGAAGGCTCCAACGACGTGGCCAGTCTGGAAGAGGTCATCTCCCGGAGATACCGCAAGCTCCTCGAGGGACAAGGACCCCTCCCCGACCTGATCATCGTCGACGGCGGCAAGCCGCAGCTCGGCGCCGCCCATAAGGCTCTGGCCGGCTTGGGCCTCGCCGGCGTCCCGCTCGTCGCCATCGCCAAGAAGGAAGAGATCCTCTTCACGCCCGAAGCGCGCGACGGCATCCGGCTCGAACGGACGTCACCGGCTCTGAAACTCGTTCAGGCCGTCCGCGACGAGACCCACCGCTTCGCCATCACTTTCCACCGGGGGCGTCGCTTGAAAAGGAGCTTCGCTTCGAAACTCGACGGCATCGCGGGCATCGGCCCGAAGAAAAAGACGGCCCTTCTCGCCCGCTACGAAAACCTCGAAGCCATCCTTCACGCGCCGGAAACGGAGCTCGACGAGCTCATCGGCGCCGCCGCGGCGGCCAAGGTCCTCGAACGCCTCGAGGAGGAGTTCAAGAAAAAGAACGACGAAGGAGATATCTCATGAGCCAGAAGGTCCTCATCGCCTACGCCACCCGGGCCGGGTCGACGGCCGAGGTCGCCAACGAGATCGGGGACGTCCTGACGGCACAAGGGCTGGCCGTCGACGTCATCCCCGTCGGCAAGGTCAAGGATCTCACGGCCTACCGCGCCGTGATCGTCGGCAGCGCCGTCCGGGCCGGCAAATGGCAGCCCGAAGCGGTTAAGTTCGTCACCCGCCACAAAGCGCGCCTCGGCGAGTTGACGACGGCCTTCTTCACCGTCTGCCTCACGGCCAAGGACAAGACCGACGAGGCCTGTCAAAAAGCTTCGTCCTACCTTGAGCCGATCCGGGCCCGCCGCCGCCCCGATCTCGAGGGCTTCTTCGCCGGTCGGATGGACTACGGGCGGCTGGGTCTCGTCGCCCGGACCATCATCAAGAAGATGAAGATCGCGGAAGGCGATTTTCTCGACCACGCCGCCATCCGCTCCTGGGCGCAGGAGGCGGCCAAGAAGCTGGGGCTTTAGCGCCCGCGCAATGCCCGACCTGCAATGCGACGGGTTGACAAGATATGCCGGCAAGCCTATGATAAGGCGAATTCGGCTGAGGGCTATTTGTATGATCCCAGAACGAGCTAACCATGGCGTCCTTCGCACCCGCTGAGATCGAAGAGCAGTTCAGGTCCCTTGTCGACTCGGTCCACGGCCGGGTGCTCGAGGTCTGGCTGGCCTCCTACCAAAAGACGATCGCGTCGTTTCGACAAAGCTCCGAAGCCCTCGCCGGGCGGCTCGGGAAAACCGGCGGGGAGGATTTGTCCCTATCAAAGGTCTGGTCCCTTCTGGAAGGCACCTTCGACGCGTATCTGGCCTGGACGCGCCAGCTGAACTTCGAGGACAGCGATTGGTTCTCGCGACTTTTCCTGGACATCCGGGAAGCGGAATTCAGGAAGATCTTGGAAGGGCTTCCCGCATCCCTAAAAGTCCCCATCGAGGATTCGTACTGGGAAGCGGGCCATGAAGATTCTCCCCGGATCCGGACGTGGAAGTGGGCCAAGCGCCGTCAACGCGGGTTCCGCAGGACCGTCCTCCGGGTCCGAAACGCCGGCCGGAAGATCGTCAGGAAACCCCCGATCGCACGCGCCCCGGAGTCTCGAGCCGTCGACCTGAAGAACTTTCTCGAATACGAGTTGGCCGCACCGACGGACCGCTTCCTGCTCGGCGAGTGGCAGCGGTTCCTGCAGCAGGCCGCCATCGAACTCTTCCATTTCCATGGGCTAACAGAGGACATTGAAAACGACTCTCTCTTCCCCGGCGAATCGGAATCCGCTCGGATCCGACCCGACCCCGCGTCGGCCGCGTCTCGCTTGGAAAAGGCCCGGCAGCAGGTCAATGACTTGGTCGGACGCTTCAGGCTGATCGGGGAATTCGCGGGGGGCTCTCTCGAGCGGCTGCACGAAAGCTGGCCCGGCATCGTCGAGGACCTCCGTAAAAAATGGGACTCTGCCGGAACGTTCGCCCTTTCCAACCGACGTTTCGGCCGGCCTAGGATCGAGAGGTCCCAACGGCGCCTGAAGGTCGATTTCGAAAAAACGAGGCGAGCCTGGCTGCGACATTATTGTGGGGAAAAAGAGGAATGGCAGAAGGACATCGAGCTGTGCCAGCTTCAGCTCCGTGTGACGCGCATTTGCGCCGAGACGGTCGAGGCCGTAGCCAGCCGTATCGAGCCGGTCATCATCCCATCGCTCGACGCCACCGTGGCGCGGATAACACTTCATATGGAAAGGATCAGGGAATTCAAAGCCCCGTCCAAGAGCGAACTGAAGAGCGTCCTCATCACCGAGAACAAGTCCCTCTCCAAAGATCTGCGCTTGAGTCTTTTACCCGTCGTCGTCGACGCGCTTGCCGACGTAGAGTTCGACGCTCTTCTCCGGAATTTTCCGCGCCAGATCAAAGAGACTCTGAACGCCATCCCCGAACGGCACGAGATCTTCCAGGAGCGCGACCTGAGGAGCTTGGTTCCGACTTCGAAGATCAACGACGTCCCCGTCCGGGCCCTCGTTCTGTATGAGATATTCCCCCGGCTGGTCAAAGATAACGATACGCTCCTTGCCGAGGTCAAGCGCATCTCCGACGAGTTCTTCCGGGATGTTTCGCAGATCGACCAGATCGTCGATTACAATTCCGAATCGGCCGTGGCCCTCCTCGAGGAAAAAAAGGGAGCCGTGGCGATTGAGGAAGCGCACCGGATAGCCATCGAGGGGCTGGACCGGGCCGGCAACCAGGCCGCCGGCCTTATCGCCAAAATCCGGTCCATCGCTTCTCTCGTGTCCGAGAAGCTGACGGAATCCTCGGAACAGTTCATCGGTCGTCTCCAAGATCTGGAAAACAGCGAAAAGATCACTCAACTGAAACTTCGCTACGCCCGAGCGCAGGCGAAAAAAAGGATCCAGCGTTTATGGGTCCGGGCCTGGGAAAAGATCAAAGCGTCGTTCAGCACCGCCCTCACCTTCACGCGGGCGACCCTCCGCCGAACCCGGGCCGCCTACTATCGTCTCAGGAAGCTGTCAGGCCTGACACCCGCGGAACTCGGCCTCGAGGATAAGCTGGCTCTTTACCTCCATCGCACACAGGGCCGCATCGCCTTCTTGCCTTATGTATATCAGCGGCTGTTCCGCATTGAACCATTGACCGACAAACGGTTTTATATCGGCCGCGACGCGGACAGGGCGGCCTTGAAGGATTCGCTTATGACCTGGCAGGCCGGCCAGTACGCGGCGACGGCTCTCGTCGGGGAGAAAGGAAGCGGCAAAACGACGCTTCTGAACTTCGCCACCGTCGAATATTTCAAAGGCTTGCCGTTGCGCAAGATCGACCTCGTCAACACCACCCTCCAGACGGTGGACGAGCTGTTCGAGCTTCTGAAAAAACTCGTCGACCGGCCGGACGCGGGCACTCTGGACGCACTGGAGAGGGAACTGGCCGCCAGCGAAGAAAAGTCCATATACATCCTGGAAAATTCCCAGAACATGTTCCTCCGGACGGTCAGCGGATTCGAGGCCATCGAAAGGTTTTTGCTGTTCATGTCCCGGACGAACACGTCCGTCCTGTGGATCGTCACCTGCACGCTTTACAGCTGGAATTTTCTCGACAAGGTCTTCCAAGTATCCCAATATTTCAAGAGAGTCATCAAGCTCGGGTCGCTCACGCGGGAAGAAACTACGGATCTCATCATGAAGCGCCATCGGATCAGCGGATACCCCCTGCACTTCGAAATTCCCGAACCCCAGGCACAGCCCCGCAAATTCCGAAAGATCGCCAAACCCGCCGAACAGCAGGCCTTCCTCCAGGACTGGTTTTTCGAGCAGTTGAACCGGTTGGCCGCGGGCAACGTCGCCGTGGCGATGTGGTTCTGGCTGAGCGCCATTAAAAGCATCGTCCAGGAGGATCTTACCGTGACGCCTGTCCTCGACCTCGATTACTCGTTCCTTCATCAAATGGGCCGCGACGAGATGTTCACCCTGGCCGCCCTCCTCCAGCACGAGACCTTGACCGCGGAGGAACACGCTATCATTTTCCATCAGGGGATCGATGAAAGCCTGCTCCTGCTCAACCGGTTGTTGAACAAGAAGTATTTGACCGTTTCAGAAGGCCGGTTCGCCATCCACGCCCTGCTCTACAGGCCGAGCGTGGCCGCGTTGAAGACAAAGAACATCATTCATTAGAGGTCGGCTCACATGAGAGTTCGAATCATCGCCATCGCTTTCCTCATCCTGATCCCCCTGACGTCATCGTGGCCTCAAGCCGCGCCCGGCGGAGCGCCCCGGACCGAAGACCCGCAGGGAACGTCAGTGACCCAGGCGGCCGGCCCTCAAAGCCCCATCGAAAAAGCCGTCGGCACGATCCAGAAGAGTCGCCCCACCCTCCGGATCTCGGCCGGGAAGATCTTCTGGACGATCGTCATCTTTTTGCTGGGCCTGCTCGCGATCCGGACGATCACGCGTCTGATCAACACCCTGGCGGAACGATGGTCCCATAAGCGGTTCACCATCAAGGCGGTCGTGCCCATGGTCCGCATTTTCGGATGGACGTTCGTCATCTATCTGATCATAGCCGACGTATTCGCCCCGCCCATCGAAACGCTGATCGCCGTCACGGCGTCAGCCGGGATCGCCATCGGATTGGCTTCGCAGGATATCCTGAAAAATATCATCGGCGGAATCATGATCCTTTTCGATAGGCCCTTCCAGGTCGGCGACAAGATCGAGGTCGGCAAGTATTACGGTGAAGTTGTCCGCATCGGCCTCCGGACCGTCCGGGTCGTGACGCCGGATGATTCCCTCGTCTCCGTCCCCAACAGCGAGATCGTCAACCAGTCCGTGTCGTGCGCCAATGCCGGCGCGTCGAACTGCCAGGTGGTCGCGGAGTTTTATCTGCCGCCGGAAATCGACCTCATCCAGGCCAAGAAGATCGCCTACCGGGCCGCGGCCGTCTCCCGCTATGTATTTCTGAACAAGCCGATCGTGGTCCTTTTCAAGAACGAGATCCATCAGGGCCGGTCCCTGCTCAAGATGCGCTTGAAGGCCTATGTCCTGGACCTCCGGTTTGAGTTCCCCTTCAGGAGCGAGATGACGGAGACGGTCGTGGACGAATATCTCAAGAAAGGGCTGGTCACCGCCGAACAGCTGACCTTGCTGCCCGCCAAGGGTTGATGAGGCCCTTCCCATGAAAGACTTCCTCGATCGCTGGTTGTTCAATCCCGTCACGGGAAGGCTCACAGCCGCTCTGCTGGGAATCGTCATCGTCATCGTGGTCGTCCGGCTGCTCCAAAAAGCCCTGTCCCAGCGCATCAAGGATACCGATACAAAGTACCGCGTCCGGAAGTCCGTCACGTTAGGGGGCTATCTCCTCGCGGTCGTCGTCCTGACCGTGGTGTTCAGCGACAAGCTCGGCAATTTGACCGTTGCCCTGGGTGTCGCCGGCGCGGGGATCGCCTTCTCCCTTCAGGAGGTCATCGCCAGCATCGCCGGGTGGTTCGCCATCTCCCTGGCCGGCTTCTACAAGGTCGGCAACCGGGTCCAACTGGGGGGCATCAAGGGCGATGTCATCGATATCGGGGTCCTGCGGACGACACTGATGGAGGTCGGCGAGTGGGTCAAAGGGGACCTCTATAACGGACGCATCGTCCGGATCGCCAACAGCTTCGTCCTCAAAGAGCCCGTTTTCAACTACTCGGCGGATTTCCCGTTCCTTTGGGACGAAATCACCATCCCGGTCAGGCACGGCAGCGATCATCGGCTGGCCAGGGAGATCCTGCACCGGGCCGTCGATGACCTAGTCGGGAGCTATGCCCGCCAGGCCGAGAGCTCCTGGAAGTCCATGGTCGAGAAATTCAATATCGTGGATGCCCGGGTCCAGCCCATGGTGACCCTGGCCGTCAACGACAACTGGCTCGAGTTCACGATCCGCTATGTCGTGGACTACAAAGCGCGCCGGTCGATCCGGGACGCGCTATTCACGCGGATGCTCGACGACATCGGGAAGACGGGGGGGCGGGTTGCCCTAGCCTCGGCGACGTTTGAACTCGTCGCCGGCTCCCGGCTCGACGTCAAGCTCATCAATCGGAACGGCAACGCTTGAAGAAAGAAAGGTTAAAACGATGATCAGACGGATCCTGGTCCCACTCGACCCCTCTCCTTATTCCAAGGCCGCCCTGGACTGGGCCTGTTTCATGGCCAAGAGACACAGAGCGGAACTGACGGGCCTGGTGGTTTTGGACTTTCCCGGCATCAAGAAGTCGATCGGCCCGGTTCCCCTCGGCAGCTCCTCGTACGCGGAGCAGCTGAAGGCGTCCAGGCTCGAAGACGCTCAAAAGCATATCCAATCCCTTCTCTCCCGATTTATCGAGAAATGTTAAAGGGAGGGAGTCGACCACTCCACGGGCCAACATCAGGGAGTTCCCAGCCAATGGATCCTCGCGGAGTCGATCTATTTCGACGCCATCGTGATGGGCCTGCGCACCCATTTCCGTTTTGGAACACGCGATAAACCCGGCGATTCCTTGGAAAAGGTCCTCGACCATTCGATCACTCCGATCTACTGTATTCCCCAGGAGATCCACATCCCCGAGCGGGCGGGACAGAAAATGAAGGTCCTGATATCCTTCAACGGGAGCCTGGCGGCCGGGCACGCCCTGCAGCGGTTTGCCCAACTGGCGCTGCCTGACCGATCGGATATCATCTTGCTGAGCTCGCACGAGGACCAAGAAACGGCCGGCGACTATCTGGACAAGGCCGAAATGTACCTTCATTGGCATTCCTTTGGCCACATTGAAAAAAAATGGACGAGAGATGATATTATCCAAGTGCTGGAAACAGACTATCTGGGCAAGGTCGACTTGATCGTCGTCGGTTCACACTCCCGAAAGGGTTTGTTTCGATTCAAACTCGGCAGCGTGCCCAAGTACATCATCAAGGTGGCGAACACGCCGCTCCTGATCGGATAAGCGGTTCATTGGCAAGTCCCGATCCCTGATCAGAGGACGAGCCGGACGATCCCCGCGAAGCTCGGAACTGCCCATCGAGGCTCGGGACTGTCCGTAACGTCAAAGAACGAGACGGACTGTCCAGCTCAAGATGAGGGCGACGCTGACGCTCAGCCCGGCCGAGACGAAGGCCCACTTCCTCCCGATCTCCTTCCACAGGATGACGAATGTGGAAAGGCATGGGATGAAGAAGCTGATGAAGACCGTGAAGACAATGATCTGCTCCCGGCTGATGACCGTCATGAGATTCTGGTAGTCCACGCCGAGCGCCTGGAGCATCATGATGAGCGACAGCTCTTTGCGCAGGAAGCCGAAGACGAGGGTCACACCCAGGTCGTGGGGCAGGCCGAGGCCTTTGACGACGAGCGGAGCGAGGATGTCGTTGATCAAGCGGTCCGCCCGGAAATAGCTTAAGAGGCTCAGGACAAGGCTGCCTCCGATGAGGATGGGCCAAGCGAACTTGACAAAGGCGTAGACCTGGAACCAGGTCTTGCGCAGGATGGAGCCAAGCCGGGGCGCTTTGAGAGAGGGGATCTCCAGGATGAGCCCCGGCGACGGCTCCTTGATGAACCGGCTGATGACCCAGCCGACGACGGCGACAACAAGAAGGTTCACGGCATAGAAGCCCATGGCCCAGAGCGGCCCCAGATAGAAGGCCACGAGGGCCAGGACGATGGTCGTCCGGGCCGAGCACGGAATGAAGGGGATGAGGATCGAGGTCAGGACCCTGTCCCGATGGGACTCGAGGATGCGGGTCGAGAGGATGGCCGGGACGTTGCAGCCAAAGCCCAGGATGAATGGCGAGACCGACTTGCCGTGGAGGCCGATGTGGTGCATGAAGGCGTCGAGGAGGAACCCGGCCCGGGCCAGGTAGCCGAAGTCCTCGAGGACCGACATCAGGATGAGAAGCGGCAGGAAATAGGGCAGGACGATGGCCACTCCCCCGCCAATGCCCTGGATCAGGCCCTCGGCGAGGTAGAAAAGAAGGCCGTCGCCGAGGCGTGCGGCCAGGACCGTTTTGAGCGAATTGAACGGCCCAAGGAGAAGCGATTCGAGCGGATTGCCGACCTTGAAAATGATGAAAAAGAAGGCCATGAAGACGGCCGCGAGGATGATGTATCCAAGGATGGGGTGCATGAGGACAGCGTCGACCTTCTTGTCCCAGGTCAAGCGCTTGCCGCGAAGGACGCGGCTGGTCTCCTCGAACAACTTCATGGCTTGATGGTGTCGTTCCGCGGAGATGACCTCGTAGGCGGGCGCGCCTCGGTCCTCCTCGATGGCCTTTCTGGCGCGGTCAACGGTCGCCCCCAGGCCGGGATCGACTTCGCCGAGGAAATTGCCGCAGGCGTGGCCGGACGTTTCGATCAGCTTGATGGCCGTGAAGCGGGCGTTGGAGAAGATGGGGAAGCCGGGAGGCAGAAGGCGCTCGACATCGAGGACCTGGCTTTCGACGTCGTCCGAGAAGGGGCGCGGCCGCAGAGCCTGGCCCTTGTCAATGACCTCGAAGGCCCTATCCAGCAGTTCCTTGACTCCCCGGCCGTGCGCAGCGATCGTCGGCGTGACCGGGGCCCCGATCAGGCTTTCGATCCCGGCCGCCTCGATCTGGACGCCTTTCCGCTCGGCCACGTCCATCATGTTGAGGGCGACGACCATCGGATAACCGAGCTCGACCAGCTCGAGCGTGAGTTCCAGGCCGCGGCTGAGGGTCGAGGCATCGACGATGTTGACGACGAGGTCGGGTTTTTCCTTGAATAGGTGGGTCAGGACGATCTGCTCGGCCGGGTCGGACGTGCAGAGCGAATACGTCCCCGGCAGGTCGATGATATCGAGGAGGCGCCCCTCGATGTTAACCCGGCTGTGGGTGTGCTTGATCGATGTGCCGGGAAAATTCGAGGTCTCCGCCTTGAGTCCGGCGATGGAATTGAAAAGGGTGCTCTTGCCGCTGTTGGGCTGGCCGATGAAGATGACGGTCGGGACGCTAGGAGTGCTCATGGACGAGTTCGACGAGGACCTTCTGGGCGACGCCGCGGCCGAGAGCGATCGTCGTGTCCGAGGTGCAGTTGCGGACGAGGAGCGGACCCCGTAGGATGGCCCGGCCGTCGAGCTCGACAACGTCGCCCTTGTGAAATCCCAGGGCCATGAGACGACGACGTGCGCTTTCGCCGCCGGCGAGGTCGGCGATCCTCAAGGGGGTATTATGGGGTGCATTAGCGAGGTTCATGGGCGTGCTTTCGATACAGTTTAACCTATCTTCCATATGAATCAAGAGAATTCTCCGATCTGGGGTATTAAACCCTACTGGAATTATAGGATAGTCGGCCGAGGAAGTAAAGGCGGGCGGCCCGAAAAAGGCACAAAACCTCTTTTAAGACCAGCCTATCGTCGACGAGGTCCTGGGCCGTAAAGAGGGCTTCAGTAGAGGACTTTGTTCTCGCCGAGCTTGGCGATGCGCTTGTCGAGCCAGGCGATGATCAGGTCGCGCCGGGCCATCGTCGCCGCGATCTCCTCGTCGGTGAGATACTCCCCGACGACCTGGCGGACGATCTCCGGGGTCAGAGCTCTCAGACCCTCGACGAACGCCCGGGGCAGCTCGGCCATGATGAAGTTCGGTCCTTCTTTGAAATGCTCGTCGTAGATCAGCTTCGTGGTGAATTTTTTCGTCGTCCGGAACGACCGGGAGTGATCGATGAGGATCATCCGCCAGTCTTCCAAGATCAGGTAGTTGCGCTGATGACGGTCCTCGTTGGCGATCAGGTTGTCGAAGGCTCGCTGGAGGAACAGGGCCCGGAAAAAGCCGTTGACCTTGGGGCCTGGCGTTTTGATCTTCTTGTCGAGGAATGTCTCCATGGTCAGCCAAGCATCGACCCAGAGCTGGCACGACCCCCGGTTGCCCTGGAATTCCCGTTCGACCGTTGGCGGGACCATGTTCAGCCCCAGGTACCGGTTGAGACGGTAAGCGGCCACCTCGCCTTTCCAGGTCTCCTTGAAACCATGGACTCTTTCCCCCAGAACGTCCTTCCAAAGACCGCGGTGCTGGACGCCGTCTTTCTCGAGGGTCAGCTTCCACGGGTTGGTCACGGCCAGAGGCCCCGTGAGCTGCTCCTGGCTGACGATCTTCGCCGTCTTGAGGAAATCCTCCCACTTTTCGAAATCGGCTAGCTCCGCCGCGGTGAACTGGCCGAAAACGCGGGCCCCGGCTCCCAGGCAGATGACGGCCAATAACACAAGTCCGGCTTTTTTCATGTTTATTCCCTCCCTGTCCGTCTTGATACCTTTGTCCGGAGTCTAGACCCGTCGGTCCCGAAAGTCAATCCGTGCGAAAAGTCGGATCAATGGGTTGTTTTTATGGGTTATCTGGTTTAGGATATTCGAGGCCTGCGGCCCCACCTCGAAAGCGCGAGGAAAAAAGCCATGTTCGTCTGGGTCTTCCACCGCATCAGCGGCTTGCTCTTGATCGTGCTTCTGGCGATCAAATTCCTGACTTCTTTCTTCCTCATGACCAAGGGGCAGAAGCCCGATTGGGCGCTTCTTCTCCACACCAACCCTCTGACCGATAGCCTCCTCATCGTCGCCGGCGTCTATCACGCCTTTTACGGCCTGCGGACGATCGTCATCGACCTCGGCGTGCGCAAGGAAAAGCTTTTGTTCTGGATCTTCACGTCGCTCGGCACGGTCGCCGCGGCGGCCCTCCTCGTCGTGTACTTCACCCGGAATTATTAGGATGCTGGCCTACGACCTGCTCATCGTCGGCGGAGGGTTGGCCGGCCTCTCGGCCGCCTTGAGCGCGGTCCCGGGGCTCAAGGTCGGGGTCATTTCCAAGGTCCACCCTCTCCGCTCCCACTCCGTCGCCGCCCAGGGCGGCATCAACGCGGCCCTGGGCAACCACCCCGAAGGGGCCGACGACACATGGGAAAAGCACGCCTTCGACACCATCAAGGGCAGCGACTATCTCGCCGACCAGGACGCGGCCGAGCTTCTCTGCCGCCAGGCCGCACGGGCCGTCTACGAGCTCGATCACTGGGGCGCACCGTTCAGCCGCCTAGCCGCCGGAACGATCGCCCAACGGCCGTTCGGCGGCGCGGGTTTCCCCCGGACCTGCTATGCCGCCGACCGGACGGGCCAGGTCCTCCTCCACACGCTCTATGAACAGGCCGTCCGGCACGACATCACCTTTCACAACGAATGGCTTGTGACGGACGTCGTCGTCCGCGACAAGGTGCTCGTCGGCCTCGTGGCCTACGACCTGGCCGGCGGCGAGATCATCCCGCTCCGGGCCAAGGCGGTCGTCTTCGCGACCGGGGGATACGGCCGCGTCTACCAGCGCTCGACGAACGCCTACATCAACCTCGGGGGCGGGATCGGCATGGCCTACAAGGCCGGAGTCCCGCTCAAGGACATGGAGTTCGTCCAGTTCCACCCGACCTCGCTCTACGGCAAGAACATCCTGATCACCGAAGGGGCGAGAGGCGAGGGCGGCACCCTCGTCAACGCCAAAGGGCGGAGGTTCATGGAAGACTACGCGCCCAAATCCATGGAGCTCGCCCCCCGGGACATCGTGGCCCGCTCTATCCAGACCGAGATCGACAAGGGGAACGGGTTTGAGAACCAATACGTCCACCTCGACCTCAAGGGCGTAGGCCGGGAAAAGATCCTCAAGCGCCTGCCCGCGATCCGGGAGATCTGCCTCCGCTTCGCGGGGCTCGATCCGATCGACCAGCCGATCCCCATCCAACCCGCCCAGCATTACTCCATGGGGGGGATCGATGTCGACGCGGCCTGTGCGTCTCGCGTCGGGGGCTTCTTCGCGGCCGGCGAATGCGCCTGCATCAGCGTCCACGGCGCCAATCGTCTCGGCGGGAACTCCCTCCTCGAAGCAGTCGTCTTCGGCAAGATCGCCGGCGAATCGGCCTCCCGCTACCTCCGGGAGGGGGGCGGCGGAGCGGAGGGCGAACGGGACACGGCGGAAGCGACCCGCTCCCTGGTGGCCAGGATCCACTCCGTCCGTGGGCGGCGGCAGGGCGCGAACGTCTTTCAACTCCTCAACAAGCTCAAACGGCTGATGAGCGACACGGCGGGGGTCTTCCGCGAGGCCGCGACCCTGCGCCGGGGCCTCGAAGAGTTGGCCAAACTCAGGGACGCTTATCGCCACGTTTTCATCTTTGGCACCTGCGGCCGGTACTGTCAGGAGATGGTCGTGCTCGTCGAGTTCGAGCATATGCTGGAGATCGCCGAGGTCATCCTCCTCGGCGCCCTCAAGCGGGAAGAGACCCGGGGGTCTCATTTCCGGACGGATTTCCCCAAACGGGACGACGCGTCCTGGCTCAAGCACACGATCGTCACCCGGACGGACCGGGGTCCCGAGGTCTCCTACAGGGATGTTCAGGTCGGCCGATACGCCCCCCGGGAGAGAGTCTATTGACCTTCAAGATCCTCCGTTTCAACCCATTCAAGGACGAAGGGCCGCATTTCCAAACCTACCGGCACGAGCCCAAGCCAAAAGACTCCGTCCTCGAGGCCCTGAAGGACATCCGCGACCAGCAGGACCCTTCGATCTCCTTCCGCTACAGCTGCCGGGAGGCGGTCTGCGGATCCTGCGGCATGGTCATCAACGGCCGGATCACCCTCGCCTGCCGGACCCTGGTCGAAGGCCTGGGGTCCGACGAGGTCGTCATTGAACCTCTCCCCAACTTCGAGATACTCAAGGACCTCATCGTCGACCTCAAACCGTTCTGGGACGCCTATCGTAAGCTCGAGCCTTTCCTCCATGCTTCCGGCGACGTCCCCGAGACGGGCCACCGCGTCGCGGAAAAGGACATGGACGGGATTTCTCGGTACGTCACCTGCATCCTCTGCGCCTGCTGCACCAGTGCCTGCCCTGTCGCGGCCAGGGACGGGCGGTACTTCGGGCCCGCCGCCCTGGCCAAGCTCTACCGGTTCGTGAAGGACCCCCGCGACGAGCGTCCGGCCTCGGCCCTGGAGCGCGTCGACGGCCCGGACGGGGTCTGGGGCTGTGATCTGGTCTTCCGCTGCAATGACGTCTGCCCCAAAGAGGTCCGTCCCGCCGACGGCATCGAAGGCTTGCGGCGAAAGGTCATCGCCGAAAGATCGAAGCGACTTTTCAGGCGGAACACATGAAACTTCCCTATTCCCTCTTTTCGAGGCGCGCCTTCCTGAACGGTCTTATCGGTGGCTGGCTGGCCGCCCTGGGCGCGGCCTTCATCAACCCGTTCGTCAAGTACATCGTTCCGCCGACGAGGGAGCCGGATCAGGTTTCGGTGCCGCTCACGGAACTCAAGGCCCTCGCCGCCGGCCAGGTCCATGGCTTCGCCTGGGGGAACAAGCCCGGCCTCCTCAAAAAAGCGGCGGACGGCTCCTACATCGCTTTCGTCGGCGTCTGCACGCACCTCGATTGCAACGTCACCTACGTCACCGAGCAGAAGCGCTTCTACTGCGCCTGCCACGAGGGCTGGTACGACGAAAACGGCATTAACATCGCCGGCCCTCCGCCGTCGCCCCTCCGCCGGCTGGCCGTCTCCGTCGAAGGGGACGCTCTGATCATCAGGAAGCAGGTATAATGCCATGAATACCCTTCGCGCCTGGGTCGAAGAGCGGCTGGGACTCAGCACCGTAACCCGCTACCTGGAGAAAAAAGAGGTCCCCCGGCATAAGCACACGTTCCTCTATTACACGGGGAGCTCGATCTTCCTCTTCCTGGGGATCCAGATCGTCACGGGCGTCCTGCTGGCCTTCTATTACAGGCCGACGCTGGCCGAAGCCCATGCCAGCATCGTTCGGATCATGACAGAGGTGCCGCTCGGCTGGCTCGTCCGTTCCGTTCACAGCTGGTCGGCAACGTTCATGATCGCGCTCGTCTTCGTCCACCTTCTCGGCATCGCCCTGACGAAGGCCTACCGCCAGCCGCGCGAGGCGACGTGGATCACGGGCGCTCTGCTCTTGGGCCTATCGCTCTCTTTCGGCTTCACCGGATACCTCCTGCCCTGGGACGAGCTCTCCCTGGCGGCGACGAAGGTCGGCACGGACCTCCCCAAGGCCCTGCCGCTCGTCGGAGGCTGGATCACCCGGGTCATGCGGGCCGGCGAGGATGTCACGGGCGATACGCTTTCGCGATTTTTCACCGTCCATGTCTCGGTCCTTCCCCTGGCCCTCCTGGCCCTTCTGGGGGTCCATCTCCTGCTCGTCCAGCGCCATGGCATGAGCGTCCCGCTCGAAGAGGAGCGAAAAGGCGCCAAGGGGCCTTTCCTCCCCTTCTGGCCGAACTTCGCCTTCCGCGAGGCGGGCGTCTGGCTCGTCCTGGCGGGCCTGCTCATGACCACCGCCGTCCTAGCCGCCCCGGGCGTCGGGCTCAAGGCGGACCTGATGGCGCCGGCCCCCGCGGGGATCCAACCCGAATGGTATTTCCTGTTCTTGTTCCAGACCCTGAAGCTGATCCCGGCCAAAGTCCTGGGTCTTAACGGCGAATTGGCCGCGATCGTGATCATCATGGCCGGGATGGCCGCCTTCCTCCTCCTCCCGTTTATCGACGACCGACCGTTCGAGAGGAAAGGTCAGATCATCACCGGATTGGCCTGGGCCGCCTTAGCCTACGCCGTGGGAATGTCGATATGGAGCCTGCTATGAACGCGCGACCGCGGGTGACCGCGGCCGCGGGAATTTTCCTCTTGGTGTTCTTCGTCGCCTCCGGGGTCCGGGAAGCCCGCGCCCAGGAAACTCGCCAACCCTCCCTCACGCCGGACGCGCCGACCGCGGCGGGGCCGGAGAAGCCGGCGGCTCCACGGCCGGCCAAGGAGCGGATGGCGGTCTATGTCCTGTTGGCTTGGGTCTGGCTTTCGATCGGGGTGCTCCTCGGACTTCTCCGGCTCCGGGTCCGGGAAGCCGACCGGGTCTTCCGCATGGGCCTCGAGCGGCCGGCCGAAAAAACACCCAAAAACCGGGTCACTGACGGGTAACCCGGGCCAGGCGATAGGGTCAAATTCTGTGATTCAGACAGTGGGGGCGGGTCTTTGATAATGATCTGATTTTACAACAGATATAAGACGCGGTCGCCCCGGATTCCCGGGACCGCGTTTTTTTACTTGACATCTGATAGCATAATATTTATAACACATATCAGACAGGTATGAACGCCGCCGCTATCCGTCAACGCGTTCGCGACCTCGACCGCCGCCGCCGTCAGCTCATCGAAGACACTCTCCGGCCTCTGCCCATGGTCGTCGGCTATCTTTTCCAGATGCGACGCCGCTGCGGCCGTCCCGGCTGTCGCTGCGTCAAAGGGAAGCTCCATGTCTCTTGGTATCTGTCGCGACGGCGGGATGGAAAGACCCATCTCTCTCATCTCGGGCGGATCATCCCCGAGGGGCTCGCCCCTCGGGTCCGACGCTATCGGGACGTTCAGCGGTTCTTGGCCGCGATCCGCAAGATCGACCGCGAGATCTCCGGGCTGCTGAACCGGATCCGGGACGAACACATTAAATCCCTGGAACAGGAACGGGAGGAGAGGCGATGAACCTGGTTGTCTTCGAGCAGGACAAGGCTCGGGTGAGGGAGAGTCTTCGGAAAGGGACGATCGATTATCTGGAGACGGTCTCGGAGGGGGCGGAAACCGATTTTTTCAAGTACCTCAACACCCGGGGGATCTTGAAGCATCTGGCCGAGACCTATCCTTTAAAGAGAAAGAAGAAGGAAGTTCCGACTTGGCTCTATATCGCCTCCGACCTCAGTCTCCGGCTTCACGGGATGCAGAGTTTCCACGGCTATCCGTTCGTCGTTCGGACAGGCGGGTTGTTGAACGCCTTGGGACCCGAGGTCGGCAAGAAGGTCGTCCATCCGCAGACGGGCCAAGTGACGATCCATTGTCCGGGATTTAATCACAAGAACACCTATGACCGGCAGACGCCCTGCGACCAGGACTGGCTGCGGAAGATGGCCAAGGCGACCGAAGCGGAGGCGCTCCTGGCTTGGTACAGCCGGGAAGTTCCGCGTCTTCTGGAAGACGAGAAGCTTTTCGATCCGGAGGGGATTTTCATCGGGGACGCCTCGTATGTGTTCGTCCCGAATAATCCGCATTACGCCGGGTCCTCGGTCATGCTCTTTGACGAGCACAACCATCCGGTCAGGGAGGAGGAACTGAGCCCGAACGCTCGGCGCCGCTGCCGCCTGAGGAGATGTTATAAATGGGTGGAACTGATCCACACGAACCGCCGGGGAGAGTTTTTCTATTTTGTGGCCATGCATCTGGGGCCGGGCAAAGATCACGAGAATCCGATCCTCTATGATCTGGTGGAGACGTTCCTCCAGACGGTCGGCCGGGGGGTGATGAAGCGGCTGATCGTGGACCGGGGGTTTTTGGACGGTCCCCGAATCGGACATCTGAAAAAAACATGGAAGGTGGACACGGTGGTGGCGCTGCGCAGCGGCATGAACGTGCTTGAGGACGCCCGGGGGTTGCTGCGGTTAGGGCCGGTCAAATGGCAAAATTATTCTCCGGCTCCGCGGGAGCTTGCGGTGGTGGGACCTCTGGGCGTCGACGTCCCCCCGCCCCCCAAACAAGACCGGCCGCCGGAGAAGGTCGTGGCCTTCAACCATCTGACGAGTTGGGAGGCCTGTCCGGTGGACTTGACCGTCGTCTTAACCAAACAGCGGCGAAAAGAACCCTGGGGCATCGCCACCACGGACGAAACCGGGGACGCGCCCGCGGTCCGACATTTTTATCATCTCCGGGAGACGATCGAGGAGCGCCACCGCCAGACCAAAGTCTTCTGGGACTTGACCGACTTCCACGCACCCGACTTCAACCTCGTCACCAACCAGGTGGTTTTCGTCGCCCTGATGTATACCCTCCTGCAGATGCAGCTGTTTGCGGAAAACCATCCGGAACTCAATCGCCTGACCCGGAGAAGCCTCCTTCACCAGATGCTGCCGTATAGCAACCATCTGGTCGTCTATGCCAAACAATATTACGCCTTCTTCGATGCCCCGGAATACACCGAGCTCGTGATGACGATCGAAGAGCCGGGGAAATCGAAGCTCCTGCGAAAAGTCCGCCGGATCCGGCGGGATTATTTGGGAGGACTGAAGTTCCCGCGCAGTCCGTGATCGATCTTATCCGAATCCCCGTCCGCTGTTCGAGGGAGGAGTCTGTCGAGAGTCGTTAAAAGCAGGTTCGCAAGCTTCCCAACGTCGTCCCCCCTCCTCGTTTCCCGATCGTTCGTCCTGGACCATCCTCGCAAGAAATTAGAAATGGGCTCCCACTGTCTGAATCACAGAGTCAAATTGACTTTGAGGGGCCTTTCTGTTAAATAATGGTAAATGTATAAGTGGATTTCCCGTAAGCTCTTCGGCAACGATAACGACCGCACCCTCAAGAAGATCCAACCGCTTGTCGCCGTCATCAACGGGTTCGAGCCCCGCGTGGAACCCCTGACCGACGACCAGCTACGGGCCAAAACCGCTGAATTCCGGGAAAAGCTCTCGCAGGGCGCGACGCTCGACGATATCCTTCCCGAGGTCTTCGCCGTCGTGCGTGAAGCCTCCCGCCGGACGACCCGGATGCGCCACTTCGACGTCCAACTCGTCGGCGGGGTCGTCCTCCATCAGGGCAAGATAGCCGAGATGAAGACGGGCGAAGGAAAAACCCTCGTCGCCACGCTGCCCGCCTACCTCAACGCCCTCGACGGCAAGGGCGTCCACATCGTCACCGTCAACGATTATCTGGCCAAGCGCGATACGGAGTGGATGGGGGCCATCTACAGGTTCCTGGGCCTCTCCGTCGGCACGATCCAGCACGACATCGGCGACGCCGAGCGCTACACGGCCTATCGCGCCGACATCACCTACGGCACGAACAACGAGTTCGGCTTCGACTACCTCCGCGACAACATGAAGTTCCGCCAGGCCGACCTGGCCCAGCGCGAGTTCAACTACGCTATCGTCGACGAGGTCGACAGCATCCTCATCGACGAGGCGCGGACACCTCTCATCATCTCCGGACCGACCAACGAGTCGACCCAGCTCTACACCCGCGTCGACGCCCTGGTCCGCCGCCTCCAGAAGGACAAGCACTTCACCCTCGACGAGAAGAGCCGGACCGTCTCCATCCAGGAGGCCGGCGTCGCCGAAGCCGAGCGTTTCCTCGGTGTCGCGAACCTCTACGACCTGGCCAACATGGAGTTCGTCCACGCCACCAACACGGCCCTCAAGGCCCATCACCTCTTCAAACGCGACGTCGACTACATGGTCCAGGACGGCAAGGTCGTCATCGTCGACGAGTTCACCGGCAGGCTCATGCCCGGCCGCCGCTACAGCGACGGCCTCCACCAGGCCCTCGAGGCCAAGGAGCGCGTCCGGGTCGAGGAGGAGAACCAGACCCTGGCCTCGGTCACCTTCCAGAACTACTTCCGCATGTACAAGAAGCTGGCCGGAATGACCGGTACGGCGGCGACCGAGGCCACCGAATTCCGGCACATTTACGGCCTGGACGTCGTCGAGATCCCGACCAACAAGCCCCTCATCCGGCTGGAGAATCCGGACATCATCTACCGGACGGGCGAAGAGAAGTGGAACGCCGTCGTCGAGGAGATCACCGACCTCAGCAAGAGGGGCCGGCCCGTCCTCGTCGGCACGATCTCCATCGAGAAGTCCGAGCACCTGAGCACCCTCCTCCGCCGCAAGAACATTAAGCACGTCGTCCTCAACGCCAGGTACCACGAACAGGAGGCCCAGATCATCGCCCAGGCCGGCCGCGTCGGGGCCGTGACCATCGCCACCAACATGGCCGGCCGCGGCGTCGACATCCTCCTCGGGGGGAATCCCGAATACCTCGCCCGCGAACAGCTCAAGAAGAGCGGCACGGACCCGGCCAAGGCGACGCCGGAGCAGTTCGAAAAGGTGCTCCGGGAAGTCACCGCGGTCATCCAGAAGGAGCACGAGGACGTCATCGCCCTCGAAGGTCTCCACATGCTCGGCACCGAGAGGCACGAGGCCCGCCGAATCGACAACCAGCTCCGCGGCCGCGCCGGCCGCCAGGGCGATCCCGGCTCGTCGCGATTCTACCTCTCGCTCGAGGACGACCTCATGCGCATTTTCGGCAGCGAGCGTATCTCCGGCCTCATGGCCAGGATCGGCATGGGCGA
Source organism: uncultured Eubacteriales bacterium (assembly GCA_964652895.1). GTDB lineage: Bacteria > Acidobacteriota > Aminicenantia > Aminicenantales > Saccharicenantaceae > RBG-16-66-30. The sequence goes on along the minus strand of CAZZCH010000020.1, from coordinate 17,756 downwards.
CGGCGTCCCCATCGAGCACAACATGATCACCCGGGCCATCGAGCGGGCCCAGAAGCAGGTCGAAGGCCAGAACTTCACCGTCCGCAAGCACCTCCTCGAGTACGACGACGTCATGAACAAACAGAGGGAGACGATCTACGGCCAGCGGCGCAAGATCCTCAAGGGCGAGGACCAGCACGAGTATTTCGTCGGCCTCATCGACAGCTTGGTCGACTGGATGCTCGACACCCACGCCAACAAGGACAAACCACCCGAAGAGTGGGAGCGCGACGCGCTGCGCCAGGCCGTTCTGGCCCAGTTCGGCCTGGACATCGAGACACTCAACATCGACTGGAACACGTTCGCGTTCGAGGATGTGCGGGATGCTCTCGTCAAGGGCCTCCTGGCCGCTTACGAGGCCAAGGAAAAACAGCTCGGCCCCTTCATGCGCGAATTCGAGCGGATGATCCTTCTCCAGGTCATCGACTCCCAGTGGAAGGACCACCTGCTCGAGATGGACCACCTCAAGGAGGGCATCGGCCTGCGCGGCTACGGTCAGAAGGACCCCCTCATCGAATACAAGAAAGAGGGTTTCGAGATGTTCCAGTCCATGCTCGACCGGATCGAAGAGGACGCCGTCCGCTACCTCTTCCTGATCCAGCCGGTGGTCAACGAACCCGCCCCGGTGCGCAAGCAGACACCGGTCTATTACCAACAGCCCCAGGGGCCTTCGGGCCAGAGGGCCAAACAGGCCCGGGGCATGATCCCCGGTAAGCGCCATAAGCACTGATTCCGGGAGCCAAGGAGGAGCCATGCTCGACGACAAGATCAGGGAAGCCCTAACGTTCGATGACGTCCTCATCCTCCCGGCCGAATCGGACGTCGTCCCCTCCACGGCCTCGGTCGCGACCCGGCTCAGCCGCAACATCTCGCTCAACATCCCCATCGTCAGCGCGGCCATGGACACGGTGACCATGTCCCGGATGGCCATCGCCCTGGCTCAGCAGGGCGGCATCGGGATCATCCACCGCAACCTCACGATCGAAAGCCAGGCCGAAGAGGTGGACAAGGTCAAGCGCCACGAGAGCGGCATGGTCGTCGAACCCATCACGCTCAGGCCCCAAGACAAGATCTCCCGGGCCCTCGAAGTCATGAAGGAGCACCACATCTCGGGCCTGCCCATCACGGACGAGTCGAACAAGCTCGTCGGCATCCTGACCAACCGGGACATCCGCTTCGAGAGCCGCCTCAACCTGCCCATCGCGGAGATCATGACCCGCAAGCTCGTCACCGTCCCCGTCGGGACGTCGCTCGAGGAGGCCGAGAAGATCTTCCACGATCACAAAATCGAGAAACTCCTCGTCGTCGACGACGGCTACCACCTCAAAGGACTGATCACCTACAAGGACATCCTCAAGAGGATCCAGTACCCCGACGCGGCCAAGGACAGCCTGGGCCGGCTGAGGGTCGGCGCCGCCATCGGCGTCGGCTCCGACTTCCTCGACCGGGCCGGGGCCCTCGTCGCGGCCAAGTGCGACGTCCTCGTCATCGACAACGCCCACGGCCACTCGCAAAGGGTCCTCGACACGGTCCGGACCCTCAAAAAGGAGTTCCCGGCCCAGGAGCTCATCGCCGGCAACATCGGCACGGCCCGGGCGGCCGAGGATCTCATCGACCTCGGCGTCGACGCCGTCAAGGTCGGCGTCGGCCCCGGCTCCATCTGCACGACCCGCATCATCACCGGCGCCGGCATTCCCCAGATCACGGCCATCGCCGACGTCTTCGAGGTCACCCGGAAAAAGGGCCTTCCGCTCATCGCCGACGGCGGCGTCAAGTATTCGGGCGACGTGACTAAGGCCGTCGCGGCCGGGGCGGATACGATCATGCTGGGGAACCTTCTCGCCGGGACCGAGGAGGCCCCGGGCGAGGTCGTCATGTACCAGGGCCGGGCCTACAAACTCTACCGGGGCATGGGGTCGCTCATCGTCATGAAAGAGGGCAAGAGCCGCGACCGCTACCAGCAGGACATGCAGCCGAGCGAGAGCAAGCTCGTCCCCGAGGGGATTGAGGGCCGAGTCCCTTACAAAGGTAGCACGATGGTCACCATCCAGATGCTTGTCGGCGGGCTCAAGGCAGGCATGGGCTACGCCGGCTGCCGGACGATCGAGGAGCTCAAGACCAGAGCGAAGTTCATCAAGATCACCCCGGCCTCCCTCAAAGAGAGCCACGTCCACGACGTGGTCATCACCCAGGAAGCCCCGAACTACCACCTCGACTGAGGAAGCGGCGGGCCATCCTTCTCCTCAAGCTCCTCACGGTCAGGACTCATCGTCAGCATACGTCCGTCATGGATCCGTCGCGACGTCCGGACCGTCACGGCCCCATGCTAGCGTTCGGCCGGGATGTCCCCGCCCCTTCTCCCCTCGATCACTCGGCCGGGGCAGGACTCGGGACCTGCGGGATCATGCCTCCGCCCGCCCTGGGGCGAGGGAGCTTAGCGCCCGTTTCTCGCAGCCAAGCGTCGAGCTTGCGCCCGAGAATTTCAAGGATCTCAGGCCGCTCCGTGGCCAGGTCTCTCGACTCACTCTCATCTTCCTCGATGTTGTAGAGCTCCTGCCGGCCGTCCTCGTAGAAGCGGATGAGCTTCCAATCGCCGCTCCGTGCGACGCTCCACGGCTTGACCCGGTCTCCTCCCCAGTAATGAGGGAAATGCCAGAACAGGTCCCGCTCCGGAAGGGACTTGTCCTTGCCCACGAGGACGCGAGAGAGATCAAAGCCGTCAATCGTCCGGTCCGTGGGGAGTTCCAAGCCGGCCAGCCGGACGATTGTCGGGAAGAAGTCGATGCTCGAAACCCGGACCGCGCACCGCTCCCCTTCCTGGATCGTGCCCGGCCAGCTGACGGCCAAGGCCTCCCGGATCCCGCCTTCGTAGGGGTAACCCTTGCCCAGCCGCAGGGGTGCGTTGTCGGTGACCGTGGCGAGGCCGCCGTTGTCGGAAAAGAAGAAAACGCACGTCGTCTCGGCGAGGCCGAGTTCGTCCAGGACGCCCATCACCCGGCCTACGGAGTCGTCCACACTCTTGACCATGGCCGCGTAGACGGGATTTTTCTGGCCGTCGACGACCGGTTTCTCCTTGAACCGGGCCACCTCGCTCTCCTTGGCCTGCAGAGGCGTGTGGACGGCATAGTGACACAGGTTCAGGAAGAACGGCCTGCCCTTGTTGGCGCGGATGAACACGCAGACCTCGTCGGCCTCGCGATCGGTCATGTACTCGCCTTCCCGGCGCGGCGCGAGGGACGGGATCGGCGCGCCCTCGTTGAGATAGGGGTCGAAGTAATTTTCAGTATGGCCGATATCGGCGCCGCCCGTGTTTGAATCGAAGCCCTGGCCGCCGGGGAGGAATTCGCCGGGACCGAGGTGCCATTTGCCGACGTGGCCCGTGGCATACCCGGCACTCTTGAGCACTTCGGCGGTTGTAACCTCGCCGAGCTCCATGAACAGGGCGTTTCGCGGAGTCAACAACCCGAAATCCGGGTCGTCCTCGAAGCCCGATGGATTCTTCCTGTCCGGCCCGATGACTCCCCCGTCCCGGGCCGCGCGGATCCAATCCGTGATGCCCAGCCTGACGGGGTAGCGTCCGGTCAGGATGGACGCCCGGGTGGGCGAGCAGACGGCCGCGGCGGCGTAAGCCTTGGAAAAGACCATGCCCCGCGCGGCCAGGCGATCGATATGCGGCGTCTCATAGTATCGGCTGCCCATGAATCCGACGTCCCGCCAGCCGAGGTCGTCGACGAGGATGAAGACGAAATTGGGCGGCCGGGCGCTCCGGCGGCGGCAGCCGGCCCCGCCCAGAATAAGGGCCGCGGCGGGACCCGCCCCGGCTGTTCTCAAGAATTCCCGCCTGTTCATGGCTTCGCCCGCCTTCTCGGGCTGTCGACCCCTTCGCCCGCATAGGCTTTCTCGATGATCGCCCGGGCCTCATCGAGGATCTGGTCGAGGTGCTTTTCGCCGAGAAAGCTCTCCGCGTAGACCTTCGAGATGTCTTCGGTGCCGGAGGGACGGACCGCGAACCAGCCGTTTTCAGTTACGACCTTGATACCCCCGATCGGGGCGCCGTTCCCAGGAGCGCGGCTGAGAACGGCTCTGACCCGTTCACCGGCGAGCTCCCGGATTTCGAGTGTCTCGGCCGAAAGCCCTTTCAGCACTTCTTTTTGTCGTTGGGTCGCGTGGGCGTCGACCCGCCGGTAATGGGGCCGCCCGAACTCGGCCACGATGCTCTCGTAGAGTTCCCCCGGGTCCCGGCCCAAGCGGGCCGTCATCTCGCAGGCCAGCAGGTCGGCGATGATCCCGTCCTTGTCCGTCGTCCAGACCGTCCCGTCCTTCCTCAGGAACGTCGCCCCCGCGCTTTCCTCGCCGCAGAAACCGAGCGAACCGTCCCGCAGCCCTGCGACGAACCACTTGAATCCCACCGGGACTTCGTAGAGCCTGCGGCCCAGGCTGGCGACCACACGGTCGATCATGGAGCTCGAAACCAGCGTCTTGCCGATGGCTGCCCCGGCCGGCCAACCTTCCCGGTTCCGACACAGGTACCAGACCGCTGCGGCCTGGTAGAAGTTGGGATTGAGCAAGCCGGCGCTCGGCGTGACGATGCCGTGCCTGTCGGCGTCGGTGTCGTTTCCGAAAGCGACATCGAAGCGGTCTTTGAGACCGATCAGGCCGGCCATGGCGTAGGGCGAAGAGCAGTCCATCCGGATCTTGCCGTCCCAATCCACGGTCATGAAGGAGAAGGTCGGGTCGATCTTCCGGTTCACGACCTCGATGGAGATGCCGTATCTGTCGGCGATCGGGTCCCAGACGTCGATCGAGGAACCCCCCAAAGGGTCGGCCCCGATCCTGAGTCCGGCCCCGGCGATGGCCTCCATGTCGATGATCGTGGCCAGGTCCTCGATATAGGGCGTGATGAAATCGTATTCTCCCGTTGTTCCGGCCTTGAGCGCCCGTGCGTAAGGGATACGCCGAACCTCTCCAAGACCGTTCTCGAGGAGTTCATTGGCCCGTTTCTCGATCGCCCGCGTCGTTTCCGCATCGGCCGGTCCCCCTTCGGGCGGGTTGTACTTGAAACCGCCGTCCTCGGGCGGATTATGGGAAGGGGTGACGATGATCCCGTCGGCGAGGCCCGACGCTCTCCCCCGATTATAGGCGAGGATCGCGTGAGAGACGAGAGGCGTGGGAACGAAGGGGGACCCTTTGGAAAGGAGCAGCCGGACGCCGTGCGCCGCGAAGACCTCGACGGCCGTGGCCAGGGCCAGTTGGGATAGAGCATGGGTGTCCATTCCGGCGAAAAGCGGGCCTTCGGTACGCTTCCTTTTCCTGTGCTCGGCGATCGCTTGGCAGATGGCCAGGATATGATCCTCGTTGAACGAAGCCTCGAGGGAGCTCCCCCGGTGGCCGGAAGTCCCGAACACGACACGCTGGCCGGGAAGGCGAGGGTCCGGCCGGATGGAAAGATAGGCGGCCAGCAGCCGGGGGATGTCGGGCAGAAGCGATGGCGGGGCCGGTTTCCCCGCGAGATCGTGGATCATCGCCATCCTATTTCATCCCGGCGATCCGGTTACCTTCCTCCATCAATACGATCTTCGGGGCGAAGGATTCGACCTCGTTGTCCTCGAGATAGGCGTAGGCGGCGATGATGACCGTGTCGCCGACCTTGGCCCTGCGGCCGGCCGCGCCGAAAACCCCGACCTGGCGGGAGCCCTTTTCCCCCCGGATGACGTAGGTCGAGAACCGTTCGCCATTCGAGACGTTATAGACATCGATCCTCTCGAAGGGCGCCAGCCCGACCGCTTTCATGAGGTCTTCGTCCAGGGAAAGACTCCCTTCATAATCGATATCGACGTGGGTCACGGTGGCCCGGTGGATCTTCGACCGGAGGAAGACTCGGATCATGATGGTTCTCCTCAGACGTGAAGGCGGACGTTGTCGATGAATCGGGTCGAACCGATGAAAACGGCCAGGGCGATGAGGACCTCCCCGCGGATCTCGGCGACCGGTTCGAGATCGACCGGGTCGACGGCCTCGACGTAATCGACCCTGGCCAGCGGCTCGGCTTCGATCGCGGCCCGGATGCCGGCGATCACTTTGGCCGCGTCCCGCTCCCCCGCCGCGATCGCCCGCTCCGCCCAGCGCAAGCTTATCGACAGGACAAGGGCGGCCTTTCTTTCCTCGGAAGAGAGGTAGGCATTCCGCGAGCTCAGGGCGAGACCATCGGGCTCACGGACGATCGGGCAAGTCACGACCTCGGTATCGAGGTTGAGGTCGACGGCCATCTTCCCGATGATCAAGACCTGCTGGGCGTCCTTGGCTCCGAAGAAGGCGAGGTCGGGCCCGACGATCTCGAAAAGCTTGAGGACGACGGTCGCGACGCCCTGGAAATGGCCGGGCCGGGATTTGCCGCAGAGCCGGTCCTGGAGGCCTCGTACCTCGACATAGGTCCTGTAACCGGGAGGATAGATCTCCGCGGCGGCGGGGTAAAAGAGGCAGTCGACGCCGCCCTTCTCCAGGTACGCCGAGTCCTTCTCGAGGTCCCGCGGGTATTTCTTGAAGTCCTCGGTGGGACCGAACTGGGCCGGATTGACGAAAATGCTGACGACCGTGACGTCGGCCCGTTTCTTCGACTCCCGGACGAGGCTCAGGTGTCCCTCGTGGAGATAGCCCATGGTCGGGACAAAGCCGATCTTTTTGCCCTCCGCCCGCCATTTCGCGGCGAGGGACTTCATCCCGGCGACGCCGGTGACGACCTTCATCTCTTCGCGCTTCCCTTCGGGCTCCGCCCCTTGGCCCGCGCAAACTCGACGGCCGCTTCGGGCTTCAGGTGGTAGGACGTGGCGTCGTCCGGAAAATGGCCCTCCCGGACGTCCCGGGAATAGGCCTCGACCGCCTTGCTCATGACCCCATGGAGGTCGGCATATTTCCTGACGAACTTGGGCATGTATCCCGTCGAAAAACCCATCATGTCGTGGAATACGAGGACCTGCCCGTCGCAGGCAGGGCCCGCTCCGATGCCGATCGTCGGGATCTTGACCGCCCGGGTGACGGCAGCGGCGATCTCCACGGGTATGGATTCGAGGACGACGGCGAACGCCCCGGCTTTTTCCAGGTTAGCAGCGTCGGCGATGATGCGCCGGGCTTCCTCCGCGCCCGTCCCCTTGACCCGGTAGCGGCCCAGGTGATGGATGGACTGCGGAGTCAGCCCCACGTGGCCCATGACCGGGATCTCGGCCTCGACCATGGCCGCGACGAGCTTGAGACGCTTTTTCGAAGCTCCCTCGATCTTGACCGCGGCGGCGCCACCCTCCTTGAGGAAGCGGGAGGCGTTGCGGATGGTCTCGTCGACGCTCAGATGGAACGAGAAATAGGGCATGTCGCCGACGACGAGAGCCCTCCGGACCGCCCGGCTGACGGCCCGGGTGTGGTGGATCATCTCGTCCATGGTCACGGGCACGGTGTTCGCGTAACCCAGGACGACCATTCCGAGCGAGTCGCCGACCAGGATGAGGTCGACGCCGCCCTCGTCCAGGATCTTCGCCGTCGGGCAGTCGTAGGCCGTCAGGCAGACGATCTTCGGCCCCGAGGCCTTCCTGGCCAGGAGCGCGGGAATGGTGATCTTATCGACGCGCGGGTCTTTCATCGTCCGTCCTTTCTCCCCACCCCGCCTTCCCCGCGGGATTGAGGTAAAGTCGTTTCCTAAGAGCGGAGTATCCGGTCCCAGCCCCGCGCTTCGCGGGGTCCGGGCCATAGCCGTTGGTTCAGCCCTTTTTCGCGCCCTTCCCTCCGTAGCTCTGGGGAACGTAGTAGAGGGAACTCTTCTTCATCTCCCGGAGCTGGTCAAGGAGGTCGAGGACGTCCTCCTCGCGGCCGAAATCGATGTCATCGGCCTTGACCACGAGGAGCGGCGCCCCTTGGTAGTTGAAAAAGAAATAGTCGAAGGCCTCGACGATGTCCTCGAGGTACTTCTCGGAGATGTTCTTCTCCAGACTGTCGCCCTCCTTGGCTACCCGCCTGGTGAGGGTCGCGAGCGAGATCTGGAGATAGATGACCAGGTCGGGCTTGGGGACGCGCTCGGACAGGATGCCGTAGATCTTCTCGTAAACAAGGAGTTCATCGTCGGACAGGGTCTGGTAAGCGTAGATCTTGTCTTTCTCGAAGAGGTAGTCGCAGATGATCCGGTCGATGAACAGGTCCCTCTGGAGAAGGCGGATCTGCTGGTTGTAGCGGTTGGCCAGGAAGACGAGCTGGGCCAGAAAGGCCGATCCCTCTTTCTCGCCGTAGAAATCCTTGAGGTAAGGGTTGCCGACGTTGTCGAAGATGACCTTGCCCCCGATCCTCTGGGCCAGGACGTTGGCCAACTGGGTCTTCTTGGAACGAAAAACGCCCTCGACGGCGATGTGCTTGAACGGAATCTCGAGAGCGCTCTTCATGCCCATCTTGAAAGCCGATTAGTTTATAGCCGATGTCTGACTATATGTCAACGGCCAAATCCGCGCCACCCCTAGGGCTTGGGCCCCTCCTGAGGGACGACGATCCAGGCGATGATATAAAAGAAGGTCATGGGCAGGACCACCGTGACCAGACCGATGCCGATAAAAAGCAGGCGGACGAGCGACACATCGAGGTTGAAGTACTCGGCCAGGCCGCCGCAGACGCCGCCGAGCATTTTCTGGCTGACCGACCGATAGAGCTTCTTGGTCATGGAAATTCTCCTTTCCGGGGGAAGGCCAACCCTTCCCGCCGTATATTATACGTAATTCCGGGCTTTTTCGCCCTTTTCATCTTGACTCCACCGCTGAGCCCGGCTAGGATTGGGGAGTAATTTTATATCATTTGGAGGATGGAACATGAACGGCTGGACCGGCCAGATCCTGAGAGTCAACCTGACCGCGAAGACCTTTAAGAAAGAGTCGTTTTCCGAGGAATTCGCCCGGAAGTGGATAGGCGGACGCGGCTTCGCCGCCAAGATCCTTTTTGATGAGCTCAAGCCCGGGATCGACCCCCTCGGTCCCGACAACAAGTTCATCGTCGCCCTCGGCCCCATCGCCGGCATCCCCGCCCCCAACACCGGGAAAGCGGTCGTCGCCGGCAAGTCCCCGATGACCGGCGGCTACGGTGACGGCAATCTGGGAACGCGGGTCGCCGAACAGCTCCGGAAGGCCGGCTACGACGCCCTCATCGTCGAAGGCAAAGCCGAGCGCCCGACGATGCTTTATATCGAGGACGACAAAGTCGAGTTCCTCCCGGCCGACGCCGTCTGGGGCCAGGGCACCTACGCCACCAACGACTGGATCTACGCCAAATACGGCAAGGGCGTCGGCGTCCTCAACATCGGACAGGGCGGCGAGAACATGGTCCGCTACGCCGTCGTCCGCAGCCTCGAAGGCCGGGCCGGGGGCAGGACGGGCATGGGCGCCGTCATGGGCTCGAAGCTCCTCAAAGCCGTCGTCGTCAAGGGCACGAAGCCCATTCCCCAGGCCGATCCGCAGGGGATGAAAAAGATCGGACACGACGACCTACGGGAAGTCCATGAGATCGACAAAAAGACCGGCTGGTCCATCCAGAGCACCAATGGCGTCCTGGCTTGGTGCAACGAGGTGGCCGCCCTGCCCGTGCGGAACTTCCGCAAGACCCACCACCCCGACGCCTGGAAGGTCGACGGCGAGCGCCTGAATAACGCCCGGATCGCGACCTACGGCTGTCCGAACTGCACCATGCGCTGCGGCATCACCATCCACGACGACGAGGGGCGCGAGTCCGAGCTCGACTACGAGAACATCGGCCTCCTCGGCCCCAACCTGGAGATCTTTGATCTGCCCCAGGTCGGCTCGCTCAATTACCTCTGCGACGAATACGGCATCGATACGATGTCGGCCGGCTGCGTCATGAGCTTCTACGCCGACGCCATCGACCACGGGGCCGTGGCCGGAGATTTCAAGTTCGGCGACGCCCCCGGGGCCAAGAAACTCCTGGGCTTGATCGCCCGGCGCGAAGGCGAGATCGGTAACCTCCTCGCCGAGGGCTCGCTCCGGGCCGCTCGGAAGTTCGGGAACGGCTCCGAGGCCTACGCCATGCAGGTCAAGGGCCTCGAGGTCGCCGCCTACAACTGCAAGTTCATCCCGGGGATGGCTCTGGCCTTCGGGGTCAGCCCCATCGGAGCCCATCACAAGGAGGCCTGGGTCATCACCTTCGAGCTCAAACAGACCTTGCGCGAATCCTACGGCCCCGAAAAGGCCAAGAAAGTCATCGAGCTCCAGAGAATCAGGGGCGGTCTGTTCGAGTACATGGTCTCCTGCCGCTTCCCCTGGATCGAACTCGGCTGGAGCCTCGAGAATTACCCGAAGTACTTCAAGCTAGCCACTGGGCTCGACTGGACCCTCGATGACTTCTGGACGATCTCGGACAGGATCTACGCCCTGATGAAGCTCTTCTGGCTCCGGGAATATCCCCAGACCGACCGCAAGCTCGATTATCCGCCGGCCGTCTGGTTCGACCCGACGAATGCCGACACCGAAGGCCCGATCGCCGGCAAGGTCCTCGAATACGACAAGTACGACGGCCTACTCCAGCACTACTACGACATCCGCGGCTACGATAAGCGCGGCATCCCGACCAAGGCCACCCTGGAGCGGTTGGGGCTCGCGGAAGAGGCGAAAGCGGCGGAAAAATTCGGGTCGGTGACCTGAGTCAAAAAGACGGAGAGCTCGGCATGAAAGTCACGGTCAAACTGATCGGGCCGTTTGTCCAGGCCTTCGGCTTCAGCGAGAAGGAGATGAACGTCCCGGCCGAGACGACCGCCGATGGGCTCGTCGCGCTTGTCAATATCGACAAGGCCCGCCCGAAAATCGTCACCCGGAACGGCCGGGCCGTCGCGCCCGACGAGGCATTGGCGGACGGTGACCGGGTGGTCATCTCCCCCATCTACTCCGGCGGGTGAGCCTCCGGCCGGCACCTTAACGGGGATGGAGAGCCTTTGATGCGACCGAGAGCATTCCCAATTCTCATCGATGGGCATTGGCGGCCCGCCGGCGCTACAGAGACATTCCGGGCCGTCAACCCGGCGACAGGCGAATCTCTTCCGGGAGACTACCCGATCTCTCCCTGGACCGATATCGAAGAGGCTTTGGCGGCCGGCGCCGGGGCTGCTTTGGAAATGGCCGCCCTCGGCCCCGAGCCCGTCGCGCGTTTCCTCGAGGTTTTTCCCGGGCTGGCGGAGGGGAGGAAAGAAGAACTCGTCGCCGCTGCCCACGGTGAAACCGCCCTCCCCTCCGAGCCCCGCCTGGGGTCCGTCGAATTCCCGCGTCTCATCGACCAGCTCCATCAAGCGGCGGCGGCCTGCCGCGACCGCTCCTGGTGCCGGGCGACGATCGATACGAAGCTGAATATCCGCTCCATGCTCGGACCGTTGGGGGGTCCGGTCGTCATCATGGGGCCGAACAATTTTCCCTTCGCCTACAACGCTATCGGCGGGGGGGATTTCGCCTCGGCCCTGGCGGCGGGAAATCCGGTTATCGCCAAATCCCACCCCGGCCATCCGGGGACCACGAGGATACTGGCCGAAGCGGCCCGGGCAGCCCTCGGAGAGGCGGGTCTTCCTTTGGCCGCCGTTCAGTTGCTCTACCATTTCGCCCCGGAAGACGGTCTGCGGCTTGTTTCATATCCTTCCGTCGCGGCTACGGCGTTCACCGGGAGCCGCCCCTCGGGGATGGCCCTCAAGGAAGCGGCCGACCGGGCGGGAAAGCCCATCTATCTGGAGATGTCGAGCGCCAACCCCGTCTTCATCCTACCGGGCGCGCTCGAAGAGCGGCGGGAGGAGATCGCCGCCGAGCTTTTCCAATCCTGCACGCTGGCGGCCGGCCAGATGTGCACCAAGCCGGGGCTGGTGGTCCTGCTTGACGATCCCGCCGGGCGGGACTTCGTCAACGAGGTCAAGCACGCGTTCGAAATGGCCGAACAGGTGACGCTCCTCGGCCCCAAAGTCCTCGAAGGGCTCGTGGAGTCTTCGGCCCGCCTGGCCCGCGGAGGGGCCGAACTCATGGCCGGAAAGCGTCAACCTTCGGGGCCGGGTTTCAGGCATAACCCCACTCTCTTCACGCTCTCGGGGAAGGAATTCCTGCGGGACCCCGCGGCTTTCCAAGTGGAATCCTTCGGCACCTTGTCGTTGATCGTCAAAGCCGCGGATAAGGGCGAGATGAAGGAAATCGCCTCCCGCCTGGAGGGCCATCTCACCGGGTCGATCTACAGCCACAACGATGGGCGAGATGACCGGGATTATGCGGCGATCGAGCCCATCCTGCGCACCAAGGTCGGCCGCCTGTTAAACGATAAGATGCCGACCGGAGTGGCCGTCTCTCCGGCCATGAACCATGGCGGGCCATACCCGGCCACAGGGCATCCAGGATTCACCGCGGTCGGATTCCCGGCGGCCATGATCAGGTTCGCCGCTCTGAGGTGCTACGATCATGTCCGTCCCGATCGATTGCCTCCCGAGCTCAGGGACAGGAACCCGACGGGCACGATGTGGCGCTTCGTCGACGGCGAATGGACACAGAAATCCCTCTAGCCCCGAGCCCGGAGAGTCTCCGATTACCGGTAGAGGCAGAGGTATGCCGCGTCGGCCGCGACCTTGAGCTGGAATTTCTTCCCGGCCTCGACCGTGAAACTCTCCCCGGCCTTGTATTCCTTCCAGACGTCGCTTCCGGGCAGTTTGACCGTGAGCGAGCCGCTGACGACGGTCATGATCTCGACCGTGGACGTGCCGAACTCGTAGTCCCCCGGGGCCATGACTCCGGCCGTCGCCGGACCGTCAGCCGTTTCAAAGGCGAGGGACTTCACCTTGCCGTCGAAATACTCGTTAACCTTGAACATGACGACCTCTCAATTTGCTTTGATTTTAAACGGTTTTTATTCTATCATTTGTGACCTGCCCCCGGTCAATGTACCATCCCCTGATGGGGATTTTCAAGCCATTTGGCCTCTGACGCCGAACGCCGCGCCTGGGCTCCGAGGCCCATCTACGACAGAGCGGGGTGGAAAAAGCCGAGGCAAAAGCGGTGGGGAGGACCGGGCTGGTAAATGCAGCAGCCAGGTCCAGCGGGCGGCGCGATTGAATCAAGAGGGTGGATTCTTATATATTTATATTTGAGAGGGGTGACCCATGAATAAGATGAACCTTTCCGCGACAATTAGTCTCACCTCGTTCTTAGTGGCTGGCACTTTCGTAGCGGCGGCCACACCCCAAGAAAAAAACCTAGCAGAGATTTACAGGACTGGAAAAGTCCGCTTCGTCCCCGTGGTCACGATTACAGATGAGTCGATGGCTAGGAAAGCCTTTTTTTCTAGTCTTATGGATATCGCCCTCGACGAGCAGGGCAACCTATACGCCTGCGATATCAAAGAGAGCAACATTAAGAAATTCGACGCCACCGGTTCATTTCTGGGGACGATAGGTCGTCCGGGGCAAGGACCCGGTGAATTCAAAGGTCCCTGGGAGGTCGAATGGTCCAAGGGCGGATTGTATGTCCGTGAGATGGGAAACATGCGCATTTCTATCCTCGACGGCAACGACAATTTCGCAAAGTCGGTCCGGGTCGATATGTCCGGCGGGATTTGGTGGAAAATGCAGGCCCTCCCCGATGGACGGTTTCTAGTCGAGAAGGAGAAGGTCAATCGCGAGGATTTGAATGCTCCACAGGAAATGTTTATCGACCTCTATTCCGCGGACCTCGAGTTCATCAAAACCATTTACCAGCACGAGGTTCGGAGAGATAAATACATTACCGAGCCTCTCAACATAAATGTCCCCCAACCATTCGCCGCCTTAGTCTTCTGGCAGGTCTCTCCAGCCGGTAAGGTCATAATCGGCTATTCAGGAAAGTATGAATTCGAAATACATGACCCGGATAAGGGCAAGACATCATCGTTTTTCCACCCATATAAGCCCGTCGAGGTCACAGCCAAAGACAAGGAGTTTCATTTTAAAAGTATGGTAACCACCGAAAGGAGAACCGGCGATGTAGGAACCCAGAAGCGGGGCGCTCCCAATTGGATAGTCAGGAATACCGAGTTCCCGCGATACAAACCCGCGTACAATAACATTAAGGTCGACGCCGAAGGGAATATCTGGGTCCAGCCCTATGACTTAATTGCCGATAAAGCTGAGCCGAGGATGGACGTCTTCGACAGCGCGGGCCGCTTCCTTAGTAGCGTCATGATCGTGGATGGTACGTTCCCCAATACGATGGCTCCTCTGCCGGACGGTTTCTGGGCGGCGAAAAAGAATGAGGACGGCTTATGGACCATCGTCAAGTATAGGATTTCAAAGTAGATATCTATCAATTCTAATTCTCGATGCGTCCTGGCCTTTCCTAGCAGACCTGGCCGGAATCCGGCTGGGAGGGGAGCTTCGGCCTGGGAAGGCTGCTCTCCGCGCCTCTCCGACTCGATCTCTGCCGAGACAGCCCGAGTGCAGCTGGCACGGCTGCACCGTGCTCGCCTACCAGATCATCAACTGACGATCGCTATCGAACGACACCGGCCGTGGGCCACTTGGCCCCGGCCGGTTCCTTTTCCCGCACATATTCTGGGCGGCCTAACGTGGATAACCTTCCCCGACTTGATCCTTCCGGCCCCTTTGATGAATAATGATTGCGTCTTCCTGATGATCAGCGAAAGGAGGCCGGAATGAAAATGGGAAGGATCCCCTTTCTTTTCTTGCTGGCTCTTTCCCTCCTGCTTCCTTCCTGCCGCAAAAGCGGGGAGGAATCCGGGAGCGGAAAAGTCAGGACGGAAAACGTGGACGGTGTGACGCTCGTTCACAATCCTCCAGTTCCCCAGCATCCGGAGAAGACCGTACGGTTCGAGGAAGAGATCTCTTTCGGAGGCGAAGAGGAGGGACCCGGAGCCGTCTACAAACCCGGCCAGTACGTGATCGATGAAAGGAACCGGGTCCACATCGCCGATGCCGCGGACGGCACGATCAAAGTCTTCGACGGGGAAGGCCGGTATCTCCGGGAGATCGGCCGGAAGGGCCAGGGCCCGGGCGAATTCGGAGCTATTTTCATCCTTGGATTCTGCCCCGACGGCAGGCTCCTTGTCACGGATTCCCAGAACAGGCGGACATCGATCTTCGGCCCCGAGGGGGATTTTCTCGGAAGCTATCAATGGACGAGCAATACCCCCATCCCGCACCTGGTCCTCGACGATGCTTACGTCGTCCAGGAATCCGCGCGCGACGAGAGCGGAACAAAGATGTTCCTCAAGACCTACGACTTCGAGGGACATGAGGTGAAGTCCTGGGGCAAATTCGTGTCGCCTCCGATGAAATCCATCACTCGGGGAGGCACGGGGGGAACGGTCACGACGATCGGGGTGAGTGTTCCCTTTGCCCCGCGTTCGGTCCTCACGGGGGACCCGACGTTCATGAGGGTATATCATTGCCTGAACGACACGTATCTCATCGATGTCTACGACTCCGGTGGCCAGCTTTTCATGAAGATCGACCGGCCATACGAACATGTCCCGGTTACCGACAAGGACAAAGAGGTGGCCCTGGCCATGGTTGCTGGTTCCAGCCAGGGGGTCAAGGATCTCTATGAAGATCTGGACTGGCCGAAAGTCAAAACCGTGACGGTGCGGGTCTTCTGCGACGATCGAGGGTACCTCTGGTTGGCGACCCATGAGGAAAGAATAGAGGGCGGCCGGAAGCTCACGGCCTACGACGTCTTCGATTCCGACGGGATCTACGATGCCAGGGTCTGGCTTGATGCAGCCCCCGGGAAGTTCGCCGACGGGAAAATGTACCGCTTCAAAGAAGACGAAGAGTCCGGAATCCGCTCCCTGACCCGCTTCCGAGTCATCTGGAAATAAACGACGGGGAGAGCAATATCGGCCGCCAACGGTGTTCCCGACCTACGCAAATCAGTTCTGGTAGAAGATGAGAGTTCGGAAGGGGATGCTCGTCTCGTCGATCTCGTCTCCGCTCAGGATGCGGCCGTCGGGCAGCCGGTAGAAGGTCGAGGGATAGTTCCATTTGCTCCGGGCGATCGAATAGGCCGAGCGCCGGGCCCGGACATACCCCCCGTAGACGTAGCCGACCAGAAGGCGCGTCCCTTTCGGCGGGGCGTCGAGCATTTTTTTTTGCGATGAGCTTCGGGAGAGCTCGGCGCCTGTCCGGATCAGGCCGTTCGGGAAAAAGTAGATGGTCGTGCTCTCGGTCGTGGCGTCACCGGCCAGCTCGCTGATGGACCGTCCGTCCTTGCCGACTTCGAGGAAGCCTTCGAATTCCTGTTCCGGCTCTTCCTCCGAGAGAAGGACGTTGGTCCCGGCCGGGATCCTGTCCCAGTCCTTGATCTGATCGCCCCGGAAGCGGTTCCCGTTGGGGAAGATGTAAACCGTGCTGGGATGGGCGTACATTTCGCGGGCGATGCTCCAGGCGTTGTTCCCCCGGCCGATCACCGATGACTCTCCTCCGCCGACATCCGTGCCGGATGACGGGCTCCCTCCCGGCGCGCCGGACGAACCGGAACCGCCGCCGGCCGACGCGGAGGCCTGGGCATATAGCATCCGGTTGAGTTCCGGATCTCCTACTTTCAGCCGGCCGGCGAGGACGTCCGGGTCGCGGAGAGGCTGATCGGTGAGGCCGAGACGCCTGCGGACGTCGGGCCTGGCGAAGATCGCCCCGCAGCGTTTGCGCCCGCGGTGGCTGAATCGGTGAAACCGGTTGGGACGTCCGTAGGCCACCATGGAATGGGGAATGATGTCTTTGTCCTTGATCTTGTAAATGCCCTTGAGCTGCCGGAGGAGCTCTCGGAGGGCTTCATACTGGGCGGCCTTGATGTCCCGGTTGTAGGTTCCGACGACCTCGATCCCGATCGACATGTTGTCGAGATTACTCCGGCCTTCCCACATGCTCCGTCCCGAGTGGGCGGCGATCTTTCTCCGGTCGATGATCCGGTACACGCTTCCCACGGTCGTGACGAAGTAATGGATCTCGCCGTATTTCTGGACCTTACGGAGCGATCCCGACTCCTTGCCCTCCGTCGTGTGGAGGATGATGTAGCGCGTCTCGGGCCGGATCGGCCGTTTCCTATTCAGGGGGCTGTATCTATCGCTGATCCTCAGAGCGTCCGCTCCTGCGAGCTGACAGGCGAGGAGGGCGGAGGCCAGGGAAATGGCGAAAACACGCCCGGATTTCGCCCGACGAGCTCCGGTTCCCGTTCTGCCTTCAGCCCTCGAGATTGACACAGCCGAGGGTGGGGAGGGTGCCCTGCCCCCGATCAATGTACCAGCCCTTGAGTGAATTTTCCAACCATTGGACCTACCCCCGGATTAGGCCTAAGCCACGCAGGCGATTTGCGGGAGCTGGGCTGTCATCCGGCTCTGGAGAGCTTTGGAGACGTACGGCGGTTCCACAGAGTCCAAGATTTGACAACTCAGGTAACCTATATAAGTATATCATGAAGTGACAATACAGATGTGCTCATGAACACTCCTAAAGATGAGATATTGGTAAGTCGCTTTGATGATTATTACCAAGAGTATTTTTTCCATATAGCAAGATATGCCTATCGCTTGACGGGTAACAGCGAGGACTCAGCGCAGCTTACCCAGCAAGCATTTTTAAATCTTTATAGGTACATCTTGACCGAGCCACATATCAAGAATCCAAAGGCTCTCCCGACTTTCGCCAATATCTTCGGGCAGGCTATTTAAATGATTATATATCATTA